>NZ_LNCQ01000045.1:0-234990 GCF_002831785.1 Allobosea sp. FBZP-16
GATGCGGCAGCGACGCTGGGCCAGCGCCTTGCCGGCGTCGAGGCCGCGGCCAAGAGCGCCGCGCAGCCGAGCAGGCAGGCGCTCGCCGCCGCCCGCGTCGTCCTGGCCGAGCGCATCCGCGACGCGATCGGTTCCGGCCGACCCTTCCAGGCCGACCTGACCGCACTCGGCGATATCCCTGCCGAGCAGAAGGCGGCGCTCGCCGCCGTCGCCGGCACCGGAGCACCGACACGCGACAAGCTGCTGGCGCAGTTCAAGAGCCATCAGACCCTGTTCGTGCGCGAGACCACCCCGGCCGCGAACAGCTGGGAAGACAAGTTGCTCGGACTGGCGAGCCGTATCGTCACCATTCGCCCGGTCGGCGACTCCGGCTCAAGCGATCCTGCGACCCTGCCGATCAGGCTGGAGGGCGCCCTCGTCCAGAACGACATCGCCAAGGCCGCCGAGCTCTGGACGCAACTGCCCGAGCCGGCGCGGCGTGGCAGCGAAGCCTTCGGCGCGGCGCTGAAGCAGCGCGCGAGCGCGGAAACGACGATCAACCGCATCGCGCAGGATGCGGTCGCGGCGCTGGGCACGGCAGGCTGAGAGGATAGATCCCGATGGTTCGCGTACTGGTCTATCTCCTCGTCATCGCCGCCCTCGCCGCCGGCGCCGTCTGGCTCGCCGATCGGCCCGGTGAGGTCTCGATCCTCTGGCAGGGCTATCGCATCGAAACCAGCGTCGCGATCGCGGCGATCGGCGTCGTCGTGCTCGCCTTCCTCGCTCTGGTCGCCTGGGCGATCGTGCGCTTCGTTTTCGGCCTGCCCTCCGCCTTCGGCTACGCCTCGCGGGCCAGGCGCCGGGCCCGCGGCTTCGAGGCGATCTCGCGCGGCATGGTTGCGATCGGCGCGGGCGATCCCGTGGCTGCCGGGCGCTATGCCGTCGACGCCCGCAAATTCGTCGCCAACGAGCCCCTGACCCTTCTGCTCGAGGCGCAATCGGCCCAGCTCTCCGGCGATCGCGGCCAGGCCGAGGCCGCCTTCAAGGCGATGCTAGACAAGCCGGAGACGCGCGTGCTCGGCCTGCGCGGTCTGTTCGTCGAGGCCCGCCGGCGCGGCGACATGGCCGCCGCCCGCGCCTTTGCCGACGACGCGGTGCGCCGCTCGCCCTCGCTCGCCTGGGCCAATGACGCCCTGCTCGATTTCCACACCGCCGCCGGCGACTGGCAGGCGGCTCGCACCGCGGTCGAGCGTCGCGCCGCGCTCCGCCTTGCCGACAAAGGCGAGGCCAAGCGCCAGCGCGCCGTCTTGCTCGCCGCCGAAGCGCTGGAGGCCAAGGACCGCGAGCCCGAAAAGGCGCTCGCCGCCGCGCTCGAAGCCGTCAAGCTCGCGCCCGGCCTCACTCCGGCCGCAGCGCTCGCCGGCCGGATGCTGTCGGAGCGCGGCGACATCAAGAAAGCGGCGCGTCTGCTGGAGGCGGCCTGGAAACAGGTCTCGCATCCCGATATCGCCGGCGCCTATCTCGATGTTCGCCCCGGCGACAGCGCCCGCGATCGCCTCGCCCGAGCAGAAATGCTGACCAGGCTCCGGCCCGCCGATCCCGAGGGCGTGCTGGCGCTCGCCGGAGCCGCCATCCATGCGCAGGACTTCGCCCGCGCTCGCGCCGCGCTGAAGCCGTTGCTTGCAGGCGGCGCCTCGGTCCGTGCCTGCCTGCTGATGGCCGAACTGGAAGAGGCCGAGCACGGCGCCACCGGCCGCGTCCGCGAATGGTTGGCCCGCGCGACCCGCGCCCCGCGCGACGCCGCCTGGGTCGCAGATGGGCTCGTCTCCGACAAGTGGCTGCCGATCTCGCCGATCTCGGGCCGGCTCGACGCGTTCGTCTGGACGGTCCCGCCAGCGACGCTGGGCAGCCAGGGCGCCCATTTCGAAGACGATGTCCTCGCCGATCTCGACGACCCCTCTGCGCCGCTGCTCGAAGGCAAGGCCGAGGTCGCGGAAGCGGTGACGGTTCCGGCCGCTGCCGGTCTCGCTCCGCCGCCTGCGCCCGAACCAGCGAAGCCGGAGCCCAAGGTCGAGCCCAGGCCTGAACCGGTCGCTGCGGCCGCCCCTCCTCCGGCCGAGCCGGTCGTCGAGATCGCTCCCCCGGCGACGAAGCCTGCGACACCGCAGGCCAAGCCTGCCCCTGTCGTCTTTCCGGTGGCGCATGCACCCGACGATCCAGGCCCTGAGCAGCAGGCGCCGGGCGAGACCAAGGGCCGGTTCCGGATTTTCAGTTGACGCTAAAGCGGGCGTCATTCTCGGCCGAAGCGCAGCGAAGAGCCGGGATTCTCGCGACGCGAAGGCGCTAACCAGCGCCTCCTCCCGCCTGAGATGCTCGGGTCAAGCCCGAGCATGACGCGTGATCTTTGCGCCCCGGGCGCCTATAGACGGCGCATGACCGTCTCCGAGATCACCACTTCACCCGTCATCGACCTCGTCATCGCGCCCGAGCAGGCCGGCCTGCGCCTCGACAAGGCGCTCGCCCTGCTCGGCGGAGAGGTTTCCCGCGCCCGCCTGCAGCAGGTGATCAAGGAAGGCGGCGTCAGCATCGACGGTGTGGTGGTCGCCGATGCCAGCCGCAAGGTCGCCGTCGGCCAGCGCCTCTCCCTCATCATGCCCGAGGCCAAGCCGGCCGCGCCGGTCGGCCAGGACATCCCGCTCACCGTCGTCTTCGAGGACGAGCACCTGATCGTCATCGACAAGCCGGCCGGGCTCGTCGTCCACCCCGCCGGCGGCCATGAGGACGGAACGCTGGTCAACGCGCTGATCGCCCATTGCGGCGAGAGCCTGTCCGGCATCGGCGGCGTACGCCGGCCCGGCATCGTCCACCGGCTCGACAAGGACACCAGCGGCCTGCTCGTCGTCGCCAAGAACGACAAGGCGCATCGCGGCCTCGCCAAGCAGTTCGCCGACCATGGCCGGACCGGCCCTCTCGAACGGGCCTATCTCGCTCTGGTCTGGGGTTCGCCGCGCCGGCAGACCGGCACGATCGACGCTCCGATCGAGCGCTCGAATCGCAATCGCGAAAAGATGATGGTGGTCGGCGAAGGCCGGGGCCGCGAAGCGATCACCCATATCGAGCTGATCGAACGCTATCCGCCCTTGCTGCGCGGTCATGAGGAGGTCGAGGCGCTGGCAAGCCTGGTCGAATGCCAGCTCGAGACCGGTCGCACCCACCAGATCCGTGTCCATATGAGCCATATCGGCCACCCGCTGCTCGGCGACCAGCTCTACGGCTCCGGCTTTATGACCAAGGCGAGCCGCCTGCCCGAGAATGCCCAGGCGGCGCTCGCCGATCTCGGCCGCCAGGCGCTGCATGCGCGCCTGCTCGGCTTCGAGCATCCGGTCACCGGCGAAGAATTGCGCTTCGAGTCGGAACCACCGACCGAGTTTGCACGTTTGCAAGCAGAACTCTCGATCCTGTGACCGATTTTTGCTGCGCTGCCCACTTTCCGCCACCCTCGCATCGTCTATACTGCGTTGCGAAAGCGGATGGCTAAAGGGGCGCCGCTAGGGTGTTTTCAGCGGGCGACAGGGCGAAGGTCGTCGTCAACGCATAGCACCGGACGATCCTGCCCGATGGAACATCGGGTGGTTGGCTCGCCGCTCGGCGGGAGCCGGAAAGGAGTACGAGCATGGCGACTGCGTCGTTGCCCGTCATGTCCGCGGAGGGCGGACTTTCACGTTACCTGGATGAGATCCGTCGGTTCCCGATGCTGGAGCCGAACGAGGAATTCATGCTGGCCAAGAGCTGGCGCGAGCATGGCGACCGCGACGCGGCCCATAAGCTCGTGACCTCGCATCTGCGCCTCGTCGCCAAGATCGCCATGGGCTATCGCGGCTACGGGCTGCCGATGGGCGAAGTCGTGTCGGAGGGCAATGTCGGCCTGATGCAGGCGGTCAAGCGCTTCGAGCCCGACAAGGGCTTCAGGCTCGCGACCTATGCGATGTGGTGGATCAAGGCGTCGATCCAGGAGTACATCCTGCGCTCTTGGTCGCTGGTGAAGATGGGCACCACCGCCAACCAGAAGAAGCTGTTCTTCAACCTGCGCAAGGCCAAGAGCAAGATCTCGGCACTGGGCGAGGGCGATCTCAAGCCCGATCAGGTCAAGACCATCGCGACCAAGCTCGGTGTCAACGAGCAGGACGTGATCGACATGAATCGCCGGCTCGGCGGTGACGCGTCGCTGAACACGCCGCTGCGCGAGGATGGCGAAGGAGAGTGGCAGGACTGGCTCGTCGACGACAGCGAGAGCCAGGAGCGCCGCCTCGCCGATTCGGAAGAGAGCGACAACCGCCATCTGGCCCTGCGCGAGGCGCTGGGCGTTCTGAACGACCGCGAGCGCCGCATCTTCGAGGCGCGCCGCCTCGCCGAGGACCCGATCACGTTGGAGGAGCTCTCCGAGGAGTTTGGCGTCTCTCGCGAGCGCGTGCGCCAGATCGAGGTCCGCGCCTTCGAGAAGGTGCAGGACGCGGTCAAGAAGGCGCTGGTGAAGATCGAGGCGCCGCGGGCCGCCCTGCCCGCAGCCTAGCGCCCGTTCCGATCAGCTTGCACCGCGAGCTGATCGGCAAAACGCTGTCCAGACAAGAACGAGAGCCGGTTTCAATCAGGTCGTTCCGATCTGATTGAAGCCGGCTCTTTTGTCAGTAGAGAGGTTGCAAGGGCTGCAGAGGCAGCCTGAGCGGCCCGAGGAAGACCCTGCCTTCGCGCAGGACCAGCGGCGGCAGCGGCGAAAGCCCTGCCGCCGTATTGCTTTGCCCGCCATCGCCGGTGCGACCGCCGAGCAGGGCACCCAGCCCCGCCGTCAGCCCGCCGACCTTGATGCCGGCGATGCGGTCGATGCCGGCCACTGCCGCCACGACCTTGCCGGCTGGCCGGTGGGCCTCGTCGAGCGTCAGCTGGCCGCTCGCCTCCAGCCGGGTCGGCCCTTTGGTCAGGACGAGCTTGGTCACGTCCACGAGGCCGCCGGCGGTGCGCCAGGCTTCGAGCGCATCGGGGTTGAACCCCCGCCGGAAGGACAGCGCGCGCGACAGGCTGGCCTGCAGATCGAGATCGGCAAGCTGGCCATTGCCAATAAGCGCCTCCAGCGCCGGCAGCACGCCGCCTTTTGCGTTGACGGCGAGATCGACGGAGCCGTCACTGGCGAAGCGCTGCGGATTGGGCCGCAGATGCACTTCGGTGGCGCTCGCCCGCCAGGTCTCGGCAGCGGCCTGCCCCGGCTCGGTGACGGTCAGCACCGGCTCGCCCAGCACCACCGAGAAGCGTTCGAAGGCGAGCCCGCTGAGATGCAGGCTCGCGGCCAGTTCCTTCCAGTCGAGCGCGGCCTTGCGGCCTTGCGGCAGGCTGGCCAGCATCGGCCCGGTCATCTGCAGGATGATGTGACCGGGCGTCCAGACCTGCGCGACCGCGACGGCCGGCCCGGCATCGACCTTGACCTCGTCGCCCCAGCGCGAGGAAGTCAGCGTCAGGCTGGCGCAGCGCACCTCGATGCGGAAGGGATAGCCGCCGACGCTGCGCTCCCGGCAGGTCCAGTTGCGGCCGGCCCCTGCCTCGCGGGCGATGCCGGCATCGAGTTCCTGATCGACCCTGCTCCGCGCAAAGCCCCAGATGGCGGACCAGCCGGCAGCGAGCAGCGCCAGCAGCACGAAGGGCGCGTAGAGCCAGAAGCGGCCATGCCGGCGCACGGGCGTGGGATCTGACATGCGCGGGCGCTCCATTGCGAAAATCTCGGCAGGTTGATAGCGACCGGGGCCGCGGCACGCCAGCGCCGCCGCAGATTATCCGCCAACCGGTCGCGAAGCCTCTCTGGCGAGGCAAACGGGCTAAATTGTGAGGAAACGGATGACGGCGCCGCTTCCGCCGGAAGATCTCTGGGTGTTCGGCTACGGTTCGCTGATCTGGCGCCCTGGCTTCGCCTTCGTCGAGCGCGCCGGCGCTCGCCTGCACGGCTATCACCGCGCGCTTTGCATCTATTCGCATGTTCATCGCGGCACGCCCGAGGTGCCGGGGCTGGTGCTCGGCCTCGATCGCGGCGGCATCTGCCGCGGCGTCGCCTTCCGCGTCGCCGCCGAGCAGGCGGAGGAGACGATCGACTACTTACGCGCCCGCGAGCAGGCGACTTCGGTCTATCTCGAACGGCGGCTTGCGCTGCGGCTCGACGACGGGCGGCGGCTCAATGCACTCACCTACATCGCCGACCGCAACCACGAGCAATATGCCGGCCGTCTGCCCGAGGAAGCGGTGCTCGCCTTCGTGCGCCAGGGCAAGGGCGTCTCTGGCGAGAATCCGGACTATGTCCGGCGCACCCATGAGCATCTGCACGAAATGGGGATCCACGACCCGCTGCTGGCTCATTTGGTCGCCGAGCTCGACAGGGCGAGCGGGCCAGCGATCGGCTGAGTTCCCTCTCAATCTTCATCCTGAAGAGGCCCGCAGGGCCGTCTCGAAGGATGAGGGTTGAGAAACACGCGACACGAGACTCACGCCTCCGGCATCAGGTCGCAGAGCGCGGCGCGACGGCCGGCGCTGTCTTCCGCCAGGAGATGGACATGGATCTCGCTGGCGCCGGCCATGGCGACGGCATCACGCCAGCGCGTCAGAGCCGCATCGATTCCGAACGGGCCACTGTCGCGCGCGGCGACGATCTTGCGGTCCGTCGACACCGCCAGCAGCACCGCGTCGGTGAAGCCGAGCGCATGCCCATCCTGGATGCCGAAGATCGAGGCGACATAACGCCGTCCCGAGCGACCGCGCCAGGCGGTGAAGCGCCGTTCTGCGAGCTGCGCGGTGGCGCGCAGCGGCATCTCGCGGACCTGCCCCGACAAGGCCGAAGCATCCTCGAACAGCGGAGCCGCGCGCTCCGCCTTGGCAGGCTGCAGCGCCTCCAGCAGATTGAGCTGGCGCGGCATGGTGTCCAGTGACCGGTTACGGTCGAGTGGGAAACGGGCTCGGGCCAAAGCAGCCATATCGTTCCTCCTTTGTTCTAGAACAAAATCGGAACAGAACGACCCAATGTCAAGGCCGATCAGGCGCCGGGCTGCGGCTCCTGCCGTATGCTGACAGGAGCGGGCACTCCGAGCCGCTCGAGTTCGGCCAGCCCGTCCGCCAGGAGGCGGTTGCTCGCGGTCTCGATCTGCTCCTGCAACAAAGCGTGGAACGTCGCCTTGTCCATGCCTGGCTGGATCGTCGGCATGATCTCGACCTTGATCGTGCCCGGCCGCTTGATCAGGCTGCGCCGCGGCCAGAACAGCCCGGCATTGAGCGCGACCGGCACGCAAGGCACGCCCAGCTCGGTGTAAAGATGGGTGACGCCGTATTTATAGGCCGGCTCGGCCCCGGCCGGCCGGCGCGTGCCTTCCGGAAAGATCATCAATTGGCGCCCGTTCTGGCCGAGCTCGACCTTGGCGCGCCGGGTCACCGCCTGCAGGGCCCGGCTGCGGGCGCCGCGATCGACCGGGATCATCCTGAGTTTCAGCAGGCACCAGCCGAAGAAGGGCAGCCAGGTCAATTCGCGCTTGAGGATGTAGACGGGATTGCGGAACACCGTGATCAGCGCGAAGGTCTCCCAGGTCGACTGGTGCTTCGCCGCCATGATGATGCCGCCGGGCGGAATGTTCTCGACCCCCTTGATTTCATAGCGCGTGCCGACGATCACCCGCATCCACCAAAGCGACGTCTGCGCCCAGCACAGCGCGACCTTCAGCAGGAAGCGCGCCGGCAGCACCATCGTCATCATGGCTGCGAGCAGCCAGAATGAAAGGTTCAGATAGAAGGCGACATTGAAGAGCAGGGAGCGGATCAGCAGCATGGTCCGCAAGAACCCCGGCGGTCGATGGACGTCAAGAGCCCGCCGGAAAGATCAGGCACCGCGCGGCGGTGCCGGCGCCCGCGAGCGCTTGTCGTAATCGGGGCCGATCAGTTCGCCCGGCTTGGGCGAGATCGGCTTGCGGCCGCCGATGATCACGGAAAGCCGCGAGGTCTCGGGGTCGGTCTCGAGCTTGCTGCGCAGTGCGGCGACCAGGTATTTGAGGTATTCCGGCACCAGCAGGCGGATCGCGTGCCAGTCGCGCCACCAGCCGGCGACGTCGACCTGGTCGGTCACCACCGGATGCGGCACGAAGCGCACGCCCGGCATGGCATGGCGCAGTTCGAGCAGCGTGCGCGGCATGTGGTAGTTCGACGTCACCACCAGCAGCGAGCGGAAATCGTGGCGGCGAACCCAGCGGCGCGTCTCGATGGCGTTGCCGATGGTGTTTCGGGCGCGATAATCGAGGTCGACACAGCAGTTGAGCGCCTCGCGCGCGCTCGGGTTGAGCTTGGCGAGTTCGTCGCGGCCCGTCCGCTCGTTGACGCCGCTGATCAGCAGGCGCCGTCCGCGGTCGGCATTGAGCAGGCTGACGGCGTCGTCGATGCGCTGCGCGCCGCCGGTGACGACGACGATCGCATCCGTGCGCGGCGGCGCGCCGGCTTCGGTCAGCGACAGGCCGGTGGTGTACCGGACATAGCCGGCAACCACGACGAAAGAGCAGAGAAGGACGCTCCAGAACAGGAGACGGCGAAACCAGCGGCGCCGCGGGGAAGCAGGCGTCGTCATCGGTCGCAGGGCAGCCGGGCTGTCCTCAACGCAGGGAAAATGACCTTGCCGGGTTCCAAGCAGCACCATGAGATCGGGATACTAACGGCCCAATCGGGCACAATGACGGCATTCCCACAACCCCGCCGCGCAGCGAGTCAGCCCATTGCTCTGAGATAATGGCGCACCGTCAGCCGCGAGACGAGTCCCGCGATCGTCGCGACAACAGCCGCGACCAGGATGACGACCGCATAGCCGGACCAGCCGATCTCGAAGGCGCCGAACAGCGCCTGCAACTGGTCGGCCTCGGGCGTTGCGCTCCAGGCCGAGGACAGGAAGCCGAGCAGCGCGATCGCGATGATCGCCGCCAGTCCCCCGGCCGCGCCGCCGCGCAGGCCGAGTGCGACGAAGCGCGTCTGGAATTCGCGGGCGATGAACTCGTCGGTCGCCCCCACGAAATGCAGCACCTCGACCGAGTCGCGGCTGCCGGCCATGGCACCGCGCGTCGCGAAGGCGACGGCGAGCCCGGCCGCCACCAGCACCAGCAGTACCACCGCGACGCCCGCAAGGATGATCGTGCTGGCCATGGTCGAGAGCCGGCGCACCCAGAGCCGGTGGTCGTCGAGCGTCGCGCTCGGCACCTCGCGCCGCAATGTCTGGCCGAAGGCGACGAGTTCACTGGCGGAGGTCGAGGACAGCCGCAGCACGATCAATCGGGGGATCGGCAGCTCGACGAGGTCGAGCCCGGCGCCGAGCCAGGGCTCGAGCAGCTTGTCCGACTCCGCCTTCGGCATCGGCTTGGCCTCGGCGACGCTCGGCACGGCGCGCGCCAGTTCGACCGCGCGGGAGATGTCCCGCTCGATGTTACGGCGCGGATCGGGCCTGACCTGGATCGTCATCTCGTTGGCGACCGCGCCGCGCCATTGCTCGGAGGCACGGGCGGCGAGCAGTGCCGCCCCGGCGCTCAGCGCCGCCAGGAAGGTCAGGATGGCGATGACGACGACGAGTGCGCGCCCGGCAACCGAATCCACCGGCACCAGTGGCTGGTCGCGGCGCAGGCTCGCCGGCAGACGCTGACTGCCGCGCGGCCGCTCTTCCTCGGCCTCGTCGATGTCGAGGGGCTCAGGCATCGACATGCAGATGCCCATCCGCCAGCACGAGGCGCGGTGCGTCGTAGAGTTCCATCAGCGCGATGTCGTGGGTCGCGATCACCACCGCCGTTCCCAGCGACTGCAATTCCATGAACAGCCTGAGCAGACGCCGGCCAAGGCCGGGATCGACATTGCCGGTCGGTTCGTCGGCGAGCAGCAATTGCGGCCGGCTGATCAGGGCGCGCGCGATCGCGGCGCGCTGCTTCTCGCCGCCGGACAGGACCGCCGGCACGGCATGCATGCGCTCGCCGAGCCCCACCCAGCGCAGCAGTTCGACGACCTCGGCACGATAGCTCGCCTCGTCCTTGCCGAGGACGCGCAGCGGCAGCGCGACGTTCTCGTAGACGGTCAGGTGATCGAGCAGACGGAAATCCTGGAAAACGACGCCCATGCGCCGACGAAAGTCGGTCAGCGTGGCGGCTTCGAGGCGCGAGACGTCCTGGCCGAACAGGTTGACCAGTCCGCGCGTCGGTTTGAGCGCCATCAGGACCAGGCGGATCAACGTGGTCTTGCCCGCGCCCGACGGCCCGGTCAGATACTGGAAGGAGCGCGGCGCGATGCTGAAGTTGATGTCCTTCAGCACCTCCGGCCCCATCCCGTACCGCAAGCCGACATTCTCGAACCGAACCAACGCACTTCCTCTCGCTGATCTTTTCCGAATCGTGCCGGACGAGCGCCGACAGGACCTTACACCGAGACGTCTGCCCGGCGGAAAGCGCCGGCAGGTTTTCCTCAGCCTCGCGCGGCGCAGGCTTTACGCGACGTTAACCATAAATCGACCCTATGGGAGGCGGAGCCGCCGACCGCACCCGCTTGCGCTTGCGCGCAGCGAGCAGAGGATCAGGCTCCGGACCGACATCTCTGAGATGCAGCGCGGAGCGAGCATTTTTAAGGCCATGCAGATCGTCTGCCCCAACTGCGCCAGCCGGTACGAGATCGCCGAGGCCAAGATCGGGACCGGCGGCCGCAAGGTGCGCTGCGCCAGCTGCCAGACGACCTGGCAGATCGAGGCACCGCGCGCCTCCGACGCGCAACCGGCGGATGACGTCCTGCAATCCGACCTGGATGCCGCGATCCCGGAGCTTCCCAGCCCTCCCAGCGCCGAGCAGACCGCCGCCGAGCTGGAGGAGGAGCTGCGCCGCGCCGCCGAGATCGACGCCGACATCTCGGCGATCGCATCGGAGCAGACCGAGCCTCCGCAGCCGGACGCAGCGCCATCGCGGCCTCCCGGGCGCAAGCGCAGCTGGATCGGGCCCCGCAATCCGGCGGCACGCCTGTCCTCGGCAGCGGCCGGCCTCTTCGTCGCCGCCGGTCTCGCCGCGCTCGGCCTCGGCCTCTGGCAGCGCGAGCGCATCGTCCGGACGGTACCGCAATTCGCCGGGCTCTACGCGAGCATCGGCTTGCCGGTCAATGTGCGCGGGCTCGCCTTCAGCGCCGTCGAGAGCGAACTGGTTCAGGATCAGCAGGGTCGCTTCCTCGTCGTCTCCGGCGATGTCACCAACATCGCCAAGGGCACGACCAAGGTGCCGCCGATCACGGTGATGGTGCGAAGCGAGGATGGCAAGGTGCTCTACAGCTGGACGACAGAGCCGCCGCGCCCGTCGCTGGAGCCGGCGGAGCTGATGCATTTCCGTGCCCGCCTCGCCTCGCCCCCCAATGACGGACGCTCCGTGCAGCTTCGTTTCGCCGCCGGCAGCCCCGGCGGCGTCGCCAGCCTCAACTGATCTCTTCCGGCTGGTTTCCACACCGCCACCGCCCAGCCGCTTCAATTGTCGGCGCATGGACGCTATGACTGGGGCCTGTTGAGATGAGCCCGCGATTACGGGGCTGCGCGGGCATCGGCCCGCGCCGAAAGGAACTGTCGTCGATGTCCCAGCCCAAGCGTATCCGCGTTCTCTATGACGAGGCGGCGATCGCCGCACGCAATGCCGAGATGGCCAGCGATATCGCCGCCAATGCCGGCGAGGACCTGCTCGTCGTCGCGGTGCTGAAGGGCAGCTTCATGTTCGTCGCCGACCTGATCCGCGCCATGCATCGCGCCGGCATGACTCCACAGGTGGAGTTCGTGCATTTGTCGAGCTATCGCGCCGCCACCGTCTCTTCCGGCCAAGTCGAGATTCTGCGGGATGTGCAGAGCGATGTCCGCGGCCGGCATGTCCTGCTCGTCGACGATATCCTCGAATCCGGCCGTACGCTCGCCTTCGCCAAGGACCTGCTCGCGGCGCGCGGCGCCGCCCGCGTCTCGACAGCCGTGTTGCTGGAAAAGCCGGCCAAGCGCGCCGTCAATATCCAGGCTGACTATGTCGGCTTCGAATGCCCCGACTATTTCGTCGTCGGCTACGGCATGGACGTCGCCCATTCCTATCGCCAATTGCCCTATGTCGGCGTGATCGAGACCGCCGACCAGGCCGGTCTGCCGGGGATCTGAAGCGATGTCGCGCATTCTCGTGGTCGATGACGAGGAGAGCCTGCGCTCGCTGGTCGCGCGCGGCCTCGCCATGGATGGGCACGATTGCCTGACCGCCGGCGACGGCGCCGAGGCGCTCGACATCCTGATGGCCGAACAGGGCCATTTCGACCTGCTGCTCACCGATATCCGCATGCCGCTGATGGACGGCATCGCGCTGGCGCTCGCCGCCAAGCAGCACTTCCCCGACCTCACCATCATGCTGATGACCGGCTATGCCGAGCAGCGCGAGCGGGCAAAAAGCCTGGAGACGATCGTCTCGGAGGTGATGACCAAGCCTTTCACCATCGCCGAACTGCGCGAGACGGTGCTGCGCGTGATCGAGCGCTCGATCGGGTGAAGCCATTCGTCTCTTGACGCTCGGCAGATGATATCTATCTTTGGTAGATATCGCCAGTTGGAGCCTGTGACATGGGGACCGCTTCCTCGGCAAGAGCCAAGCTCTTCATGCATGGCCGCAGCCAGGCGGTGCGGCTGCCGAAGGAGTTCCGCTTCGAGGGCAGCGAAGTGCGGGTCAGCAGGGTCGGTGACAAGGTCATCCTCGAACCGATCGCGGGCGCGCCCTTCGATGCAGATGCTTGGCGCGCCCGGCTCGATGAACTCGGCGCCCGCGATTTCCTGGTCGACGGGCTGCCGGATGATCCTCCGCCGGCCGACGAAGACGAGATCGCATTCGTCTGAGGCGATCCGATGTTCTGCCTCGACACCAATGTGATCGTATACGCGATCAATGGCCGCGTTCCGGCCATCGAGCAGCGGCTTCGCCAAGAATTGGCGATAGGAACGACACTCCTCGTCCCCGCCATCGTCCTGTTCGAGCTCCGCTACGGCATCGCCAAGAGCATGCGGCGCGAGGCCTCCACGCGGGTCCTCGATGCTTTCCTGGCGGAGGGCTTCGACGTGCTTTCTTTCGAGGCCGAGGATGCCGCCGAGGCCGGCGACATTCGCGCCGCGCTGGAAACCTCCGGCATGCCTATCGGTGCCTACGATATTCTGATCGCAGCCCAGGCTCGGCGGCGCGGCGCCGTTCTCGTCACGGGCAATCGCCGCGAATTCGAGCGCGTCCCCGGCTTGATGGTCACAGATTGGGCGGAATGAGCGCTCAGCGGTTCAGCCACCAGATCGAGGCGTTGAGCAGGCTCGCGAACGAGACCCAGGCGAGATAGGGCAAAAAGAGCGCCACGGACAGCCTGTCGCCCAGCACTGCGAAGCGCCGCATCGTCCAGATCATTGCCGCCAGCAGCGTCGCGATCACGACGAGCCCGCCCGCCGGGCTGTTCAGGCCGAAGAAGGCGCAGGACCAGAGCATGTTGAGCACGAGTTGGACATGATATGCGAGCAGCGTCTGCGCCCTGCCCGGCGTATCGACTGGCCGGCGCAGTGTACGGAACGCAGCCAGCGCCATCAGTGCGAACAGCGTCGTCCACACCGGAGCAAACAGCCAGTTTGGTGGATTGAACGGTGGCTTGGCGAGGCCGGCATACCAGCCCGGAATCTGCGGCACCGTCACGGCGCTGCCGATCAGCGACGCCACGACCACCGGCAGGATGGCGAGGAGCGCGGCAAGCCACACATTCAGCTGACGATCGGTGCTGCCTGACGATATGCTCATGCGGCGACAATGGGGTGCGCCTGCGCGCCGCACAAGACGAGCCTCTTGCACCGCAACAATTCAGGTGAGATGAATTTTCTCACATAGTGGAAATCGGATCGCCTCATGACCAAGCGCCCGCTGCACCCCCGTTCGCTCGCCGCGCAGGCGCTAGGCAAGATCGATCCGCTGACCAAGGCCGTGGTGCCGCCGATCCATGTCTCCACCACCTATATCCGCGACGAGGACAACGCCTATTCCTCCGGCTTCATCTATGGCCGGCCGGACAACGAGACGGTCCATGAGGCGCAGGCCGTCCTCGCCATGCTGGAAGAGGCCAAGGCCGGCGCCCTGCTGTTCGGCTCGGGGATGGCCGCGGCGACCGCCGTGTTCCAGGCGCTCTCTCCCGGTGATCACGTCGTCGCGTCGAAAGTGATGTACTGGGCCCTGCGCGCCTGGCTGCTGACCGAGGCGACCCGCTGGGGCCTGAAGATCGACTTCGTCGAGACCGACGACCTCGCCAGGCTCAAGGAAGCGGTGAAGCCCGGCGTCACCAAGCTGATCTGGGCCGAGACCCCGTCCAACCCGCTCTGGACCATCACCGACATCGCCGCGGTCGCGAAGATCGCCCATGCAGCCGGGGCCAGGCTCGCGGTCGATTCGACCTGCGCCTCGCCGGTTCATACCCGGCCGCTGACGCTCGGCGCCGACATCGTCATGCACGCCGCAACCAAGGTGCTGAACGGCCACTCCGACGTCGTCGCCGGCGCGCTCTGCGCCAATGCCGATGACGAGTTCTGGAACCGGATCAAGACCATCCGCAAGGGCCAGGGCGGCATTCTCGGCCCGTTCGAGGCCTATCTCCTGATGCGCGGCATGCGCACGCTCCATGTCCGGCAGGAGCGCCAGTCGGCTTCGGCCATGGCGCTGGCGCAGAAGCTGTCCGCCCATCCGCTGGTCTCGCGCGTGCTCTATCCCGGCCTGCCGCAGCATCCCGGCCACGACATCGCCGCCAGGCAGATGGAAGGCGGCTTCGGCTTCATGCTCTCCGTCCAGGTCAGCGGCGGCGAGGCGGCGGCGGTCAAGTCGGCCGCCCATGTCGAGCTCTACAAGCGCGCGACCTCGCTCGGCGGTGTCGAGAGCCTGATCGAGCATCGCGCCTCGATCGAGGGCGCCGGCTCGCCCTGCCCGCCCGACCTGCTGCGCCTTTCGACCGGCATCGAGGATGTCGAGGACCTCTATGCCGATCTCGACCAGGCGCTGAAGGCCGGGCACGGCTGAAACCTCAGAACCAGATGCCCTTCGCTGTGATCAGCAATTGCCGGCGGTCGGCGAGCCCGTTCAGGCCGCCATTGATCAGCTGGGTGACCCGGGCCGCATCGTCGCGATCCGCGGCGGCGTTGATCTTGCGGTCGCGCCAATAGGCGAAGGCGATCTGGACCGAGATGCGCGGATCGAGCGCCAGCTCCGGCCGCCCTTCGAGATCGACGTTCAGCATCCGGCCGATGCGCTTGTAGTTGGCCCGCCCCGTGAGCTGAAAGATGCCGCGCCCGTGATAGCGCGCGCCGTCGCCGGGCTCGGTGTTGCCGAGATCCTCGCGGCCTTCGTATTTGGCGAACTGCTTCTTCCCGCCCTTCTCCTCGAGCGTGCGGAAACGGTCGGTCTCATGGGCGGCCTGCGCCAGGAAATGGCAGACGCGCAGCGGCGTTGTCAGATCGGCCTCGGCGGCGAGCCGGGTGAAATGCAGGGCGATGTTGCCCATGATCTCGGCCTTGCCGATCGGCGCAAGGCGCGACAGGCGCTCGAGACTGACGGCGAGATCCGGCTGCCGCGGAGCCTGCGGCTCCTCGACCGGTATATCTTCGGCTGGCGATCCCTGCATCGACATGGCGGCACTCCTGTTGCGCGTTTGCGCGAGTATGCATCGGTTTCGCTGTGCGGGGATAAGTTCGCCGGCAGAACCGTCATGGCGCTGAAACAGCGCGCGTCTAGCGAGGGCCTCCGTCCCAGGGAAAGCTCGCCATGACCACCGACACCGCTCTCAATCGCCGCGCATTGCTCGCCGGCCTCGGCACTGCCGCGCTCGCCGCTGCGGCAGCGCCCGCCCTCGCCCGCTCGCTTCCGCCTGTGCCGACGAGCAACCTTGCCACCGACACCGGCTATTGGGATGCCGTCCGGCGCCTCTACAGCGTCACGCCCGACATGGTGAACCTCGAGAACGGCTATTGGGGCATCATGGCCGAGCCGGTGAAGGCCGAGTTCAAGCGCCTGACCGACTTCGTGAACTTCGAGAACACCGTCTATGCCCGCAGCAAGATCGGCCAGGATCTCGACAACATCCGCACGCCGCTGGCCGATTTCCTCGGCGTCGCCCGCGAGGAGATCGCGCTCACCCGCGGCGCCACCGAAGCGCTGCAGACGCTGATCGCCGGCTACAACAAGCTGAAACCCGGAGACGGCGTTCTCTACGCCGATCTCGACTATGATTCGATGCAGTACGCGATGAACTGGCTGAAAGGCCGGCGCGGCGTCGAGGTCGCGAAATTCGATATCCCCGAGCCTGCGACCAAAGCCAATGTGCTCGCCGCCTATGAGGCCGCGCTCAAGGCCAATCCGAAGACGAAGCTGCTTCTGCTCACCCATATCAGCCACCGCACCGGGCTGATGATGCCGGTCAGGGAGCTCGCCGCCATGGCCAAGGCGCGCGGCATCGACGTCATCCTCGACGCGGCCCATAGCTGGGGCCAGATCGACTTCAAGGCGAGGGATCTCGGCGTCGATTTCATCGGCTTCAACCTGCACAAATGGATCGGTGCTCCGCTCGGCGTCGGCCTGATCTACATCGCGCGCGAACGGCTGGCCGATATCGACACCCATTACGGCGACGAGGATTTCAAGCCGGACGATGTCCGCTCGCGCATCCATACCGGCACGCCGAACTTCGCCGCCCAGCTGACGGTTCCCGCCGCGCTCGCCCTCCACCAGGAAGTCGGGCCACAGGCCAAGGAGGCGCGCTACCGGCACCTGCGCAACTACTGGGTCGCGAAGGCGCGAGAGCTCAAGGGCGTCGAGATCCAGACGCCGGACGATCCCGAGATGGTCGCCGGCATCACCTCTTTCGCCCTGACCGGCAAGCGCTCGGCCGCCGACTGCAACGCTGTCGTCGCGGCGCTGCGCGACCAGCACAAGGTGATGACGGTGCGACGCGGCGGCGTCGCCAAGGGCAACACCATCCGCATCTCGCCGGCCCCCTATCTGACGGAAGCCGACCTCGACCGCTTCATCGCGGCGCTCGCGGTCGTCTCGGGCAATAGGGCGGGTTGAGATTTGGCCGTCATTCTCGGGCAGCGCGAAGCGCAGACCCGAGAATCTCGTGACGAGAAGGCGCTGGCTTGCGCCTCATCCGGCTTGAGATGCTCGGGTCAAGCCCGAGGATGACGCGGGACCGTCAGATCAATTCCGCCGCAGCAGGCGCTCCAGATAGTCGAGTTCCTCGGTCGGCCGCAGCGGATCGCCGAGGCGCCGCCGCAGTTCCTCGAGGATGCGCCGCGCCCGCTGCGTCGCGCTCTCGTCGGCACCCGGCACGCGCACGCGGCCATCGGCCCAGTCGCGCTGGCGCTGCGGCCGCCCCAGAGGATCGTTGTTGTCGCGCTGCTGGGCCGACGGCCTGCCGGCAGGGCGTCCATCCGGCTCGCCATAGGCGTTCTCGTTGCCCTCGCCCTCGCCGGGCTCGCCCTGCATCTGCTGGGCGAGGTTCTGGCCGCCCTTGCGCAAGGCGTCCAGCGCCCGCCCCTGCGAATCGACCGCCTGCCCATCCTGGCCTTGACCAAGCTGGCCCTCGGCCTCGCGCATCGCATCCTCGGCCTCGCCAAGCTCGCCGGGGTCGGCGCCCATGCCGCGCATGCGCCGCTGCAGATCCTGCAGCCGCTCGCGCAGGGCCTGCTGGCGCTGCGACAACCCTTGCTGTCCCTGGCCCTGCCCGCCTTCGGCGTTCTGGCCGTCCTCGCCCTCGCCGTCCTCGCCAGGCTGCTGCCCGGGTTGCTGGCCGCGCTGCCCGCGCTGGCCCTGTTGCCCTTGCTGGCGCTGGCCCTGCTGGCCGGGACGCGCCTGCTGCTGGCCGGGGCGGCGGCCCTGCTGGGTGCGGTTCTGGTTCTGCTGGTCCTGCTGGTAGGTCTCGTCGCGCAACTGCTGCTGCTCGCGCGTCATCCGGTCGAGATCGCCCAACGCCTGGTTCATCTCGCGCTGGCGCGGGTCCTGCTGGCCCGGGCGCGCCGTCTTGAGGTTGTTCAGGAGGTTGTTGAGCTCCTCCATCAGGCGCTGCGCCTCGGCCATGTCGCCGCGCTTGGTCAGCTCCTCGATGCGGTTGAGCATGTTCTGCAGGTCGCGCGGCGTCACCGTTCGGAAATTCTCCGGCAACCGCGCCTGGTTCTGCTCGCCGTTCTGCTGCTGGCGCTGCCATTGCTGGGCAAGCTCGCGCATGTACTGGTCCATGGCGCGGCGCAGATCTTCGGTGAGCTTCTTCATCTCCTCTTCGGAGGCGCCGCGCTCCAGCGCCTGCGCCAGGTTCTCCTGCGCGGCCCTGAGCGCCTTTTCGGCATCCGAGAGGTCGCCATCCTCGAGCTGCAGCGCGAGCGCCCACATCATCTCGGCGGCGTCGCGGAGCTGGTCGTCGCTGGCGGCGCGGCGCAGCCGCTCGCCGATCATGCGCATGCCGAGATAGACACCGGTCTCCTTCATGAAGCGGTCGGGCTCGATCATCAGCGCGTCGAGCGCAAGCTGAACTTTCTTGCGGTTGTCGACGTCCATGACGAGCTTGCGCCGCTGCTCGACCAGCGCCTTGGCCAGCGGCTTGGTGAAAGTCCGCTGCGGTAGCACGACCTCGAGGGTCTCGCTGCGTCCCTCCTGCCCGGTCTCGTCGCGCGCCAGGAGGCTCATATTGACCTTGGCGCCGGCCCAGGGATGGGCCGAGAAATCGACCGTGCTCTTCATCTCGTCGTCGCCGGAACCGGAGGGCGGCACCGGCAGCACCTGCTTCGGCGCCTCGACCAGCGAGCGGCCACCCGTGATCGGCCCGACACGCGAGACCAGCACTTCGGCCGAGGCGATGCCGTAATCGTCCTTCGCGCGATAGCTGAGGCCGAGCCCGCCCTGCACGCCGCTGACGGGCTTGGGCGCATCGGCGAAGGCGATCTCCGGCTTCTGGTCGATGATCGCGTGCAGGCTCAAGGTCTGCGCCGGGGCGCCCGAGCCGGTGATGCGCAGGGTGCCGTCGCCGGCCACGAGATAGCGCTTCTCGGTCACTGCGACCGTATTCGGCGGCGCGGCCTTGGCCGGCGCCGGCTTGGCGTCTCCGGATTTGACTTCGCCGGGCTTGCCCTCGACCGGTACGGCATCGAGCCGGCCGGTCGTTGCGACATCCATTCCGCTTTTGCCGGCGATGCGCACCACCACCGTCGATTTCTCGGGCACGTTGAAGTTCGGGCTGGCGAGCCTGCCGAAATCGATCAGGATCGGCGGCATGCGCGTATAGGAGGGCGGGTCGATCCAAGCATCGATCCGGACAGCCGCGGCGGCAAGCGCAGGTCCGCGCCAGTCGAAGGCGGCGGCGAGCCGCGGCAGGGCCTCATGCCCGGCGACGAAGAAGCCGGCGACCGCTGCGACCAGCGGCACGACGCGCAAGGCCCGCCTGTCACGCCCGGCCATGCGCGGCTGTGGCGGCGCGACCCTCAGCGCCGCGACGTGAGCACTCTGACGCTGCAGATGCAGCGTCCACAACGCCTGCGAGACCGGATCCTTCCCGCCGACCGCGAGCGTATCCTCGAGCGAGGTCGCCGGACGGTGAGCCCCGTCCATCGAGTGGTCGAGCCGGGACAGCGCCTCGCGGCGGCTCGGCCAGCGACCGGTGACGGCCGGCCAGAAGCTTCCCAGCAGAAGCAGAGCAAAGACGGCGGAGCCGGCAGCCCGCCCCCACCAGGGCAGATACAGCCAGAGCCCGAGCCAGGAGACGGCGAGAAAGGCGAGGACGACGCAGAGCGGCGCCCACAGCTTCGGCCAGAGGCGCTCCCAGGCGAGCGACAGCCGCGAGGCCGCAGTGAGCCGCTCCAGCCGCTTGCGGATCGTACCAACCGAATCTAGCGCCGTGCGGCGCGGTGCTTCGCTCATCCGATGCTCCGGGCCGCCCCCCGCGGCGCCTCTCCTGGCTTCATCGATCGAGCAGAGAGGCTAGCACGTGATTGTGGCGTGACCAGCACCCAGGCACGATGCCCCACAGGCGCTCCGCTTATTGTGAAGCAGACTCAGGGCAGCCAGGGCGGTGCACGATCCGTGCCGATCAGCTCTTCATAGGTCTGGCGCGGCCGAGTCACCGCGAATTTGTCGCCCTTCACCAGCACTTCGGCGACCAGCGGGCGCTGGTTGTAGGTCGACGACATGCTGGCACCATAGGCGCCGGCCGTCATGAAGGCGATGAGGTCGCCCGGCTTCAGCGCCGACAATTCGCGTCCGGTGGTGAAGGTGTCGCCTGATTCGCAGATCGGCCCGACGACGTCATAGGCGATCGTCTTAGCCCCCTCCGCCGGCTCCGCCACCGGCCAGATCTCGTGATAGGCCTCGTACATGGCGGGCCGCATCAGATCGTTCATCGCCGCATCGACGACCAGGAATTCCTTGGTCGGGCGCGGATTGAGGTGGAGCACCTTCGTCAGGAGGATGCCGGCATTGCCGACGATCAGGCGTCCCGGCTCGAAACCGAGCTCGGCGTCGAGCCCTTGCATCAGCTTGGCGACCATTCCGGCATAGGCTTCGATCAGCCCCGGGCCATGGTCGAAATCCTTCGGAACCTCGTAGGGGATGCCGAGCCCGCCACCGAGGTCGAGCCGGTCGACGCGGTGCCCTTCGGCCCGCAGCGCCAGCACGAGATCGCGCATCTTGGTGTAGGCCGCTTCGAAAGCATCGACCTCGCGGATCTGGCTGCCGATATGCACGGCAAGGCCCATGATCCTGACGCCCGCCATGTTGGCGGCGCGGGCATAGAGCCGATGCACCTCCTCGAAGGAGACGCCGAACTTGTTGGCCGAGGAACCGGTGGTGATCTTGGCGTGGCCGCCGGCACCGATGTCGGGATTGACCCGGAACACCGCCTCCTGGCGCTTGCCCAGCCGCTGCGCCACCTTCGACAAGAGGTCGAGTTCGCCTTCGGTCTCGATATTGACCTGGTAGATGCCGGCCTCGACAGCGAACGCAAGCTCGCCCTCAGCTTTGCCGACGCCGGAAAAGACGATCTTGCTGGCCGGGAAGCCGGCGGCGAGCGCCTTGCGGATTTCGCCCTCGGACACCGTATCGGCGCCGGCGCCGAGCGCAGCGAGCGTCTTCAGCACGCCGAGATTGCTGTTCGCCTTCATGGCGTAGAAGACATGCGCCGGCTTGCCCGGCGCGGTCGACGCCATCGCCGCCTCGTAGAGGCGATAATGCCGCTCGATCGTCGCCGAGGAATAGACATAGACCGGCGTTCCAACCTTATCCGCGATCTCGCGCAGGTCGACATCCTCGGCGAAGAGCGCGCCGTCGCGATAGGCGAAGTGATGCATTGAAAACTCAGAGCAACGGGTCGAGCACGAAAGGCTTCTCGGGGACCTCGATCGGCCGGTTGCGCTTCGGCGGCTTGCCGAGCGGCGAAGCATCCGTCGCGTTGAAGCTGTTCTCGACCGCGCCTGTCTGCTGATCCGGCAGGTCGATTGCATTCTTGGCGTTAGGAGGCGGTTCGAGCGGGCCGCGGCGGCCGCAGGCGGTAAGCGCGAGACCGAGGAAGCCGGCCAGCAACACGGCGCGACCGATAGTCAGACGGGAATGCGGCACGAACGGGTATCCTCGGGCGAAGCGTCGGAGGGACTGTAGCGAATGGCGGGCAAGCTTGCGAGCCTTTGCGCCGGGATCATGACTGCGGCTTCGCGTCCTTGGCGAGCTGCTTCAGCCAGCGCCTGGCCTGCCGCTTCACATTGGCGGGCGCGGTGCCGCCATAGCTGGTGCGGCTCTTCACCGAACGCTCGACGCCGAGCACGGCGAAGATCTCGTCGCTGATCTTGGGCTCGACCTCCTGCATCTCGGCGAGCGAGAGCTTCTCCAGGCCGACGCCCTTGCTCGATGCGAGGCCGACGAGCCGGCCGGTTACGTGATGGGCGTCGCGGAACGGCATCTTCAGCACCCGCACCAGCCAGTCGGCGAGATCGGTAGCGGTGGCGTAGCCGAGGCCGGCCGCCTTCTTCATCGTCTTCAGGTCGGGCTGCATGTCGCGGACCATGCCGGCGCTGGCGGCGAGGCAGAGCGACAGGGTCTGCACGGCGTCGAAGGTGCCTTCCTTGTCCTCCTGCATGTCCTTCGAATAGGTCAGCGGCAGGCCCTTCATCATTGTCAGCAGGCCCTGCAGCGCCCCGAAGACGCGCCCCGCCTTGCCGCGCACCAGTTCGGCCGCGTCGGGATTGCGCTTCTGCGGCATGATCGAAGAGCCCGTCGAGAACTTGTCGGAGAGCTTGACGAAGCCGAACTGCGGCGTCGCCCACAGCACGATCTCTTCGGCCAGGCGCGAAAGGTGCATGGCGCAGATCGAGGCGGCCGAGAGCGTCTCCAGCACGAAATCGCGATCCGAGACCGAATCGAGCGAGTTTGCCGTCGGCCGGGCGAAGCCGAGTGCCTTGGCCGTCATGTGCCTGTCGATCGGGAAGGAGGTGCCGGCGAGCGCGGCGGCGCCGAGCGGGGATTCGTTCATGCGCTCGCGGGCGTCACGAAGACGGCCGCGGTCGCGCGCCAGCATCTCGACATAAGCGAGCAGATGGTGGCCGAAGGTGACCGGCTGCGCCGACTGCAGATGGGTGAAGCCCGGCATCACCGCCCCGGCATAGGTATCCGCCTTCTCGGCGAGCGCGAGCTGGAGGTCGGCGACCTGCTCGTCGAGCTGGTCGAGCGCATCGCGCACCCACAGGCGCATGTCCGTCGCGACCTGGTCGTTACGCGAGCGGGCAGTATGCAGGCGCCCTGCGGCGAGCCCGATCCGGTCCTTGAGATTGCTCTCGATGTTCATGTGGATGTCTTCGAGCGCGCGCGAGAACGTGAAGCGCCCGGCCTCGATCTCGGCCTCGATGCCCTTGAGTCCGGCGGAGATCACGTCCACGTCCTCACGCGTCAGGATGCCGGTCTCGGCAAGCATGGCGGCATGGGCCAGCGAACCGCGGATGTCCTGGCGCCACAGGCGCTGGTCGAAATCGATGGAGGCGTTGATCTCCTCCATGATGGCGTCGGGACCTGTGGCGAAACGCCCACCCCACATGCGGTTGCTCACGGCGGTCTTTCCTGCTCTTCAAGGACGCACGATGACGTCTCGGTCGAAAATGGCGGTGGCCTGTGGGGCCCTGGCGCTGCTGGTGCTCGGCGGCGCAGCGGCCTTCTACTCCGTGCGGGGCGTGGCCGGCAATTCCACTTGCAGCGCCGCCTCGGCGAAGGCTGAAACGCTGCGCCCCCTTGCCAAAGGCGATGTCGCGGGCGTCGAGGTCGCCAAGCAGCCGGCGCTCCTGCCCGATCTTGCGTTCAACGGCCCCGACGGCAAGCCGACGACGCTCTCGGCCTTCCGGGGCAAGACCGTCCTGGTCAACCTCTGGGCGACCTGGTGCCTGCCCTGCCTGACCGAGATGCCGGCGCTAGATGCGCTGCAGGGCGCGCTCGGCAGCTCGGATTTCGAGGTCTTGGCGATCAACATCGACACGCGCCACCCCGACAAGCCGAAGAAGTGGCTCGCCGACAAGGCCATCACCCGCCTCGGCTATTATGCCGACCCGCAGGCCAAGGTGTTCCAGGACATCCGCGCCGTGAAGAAGGTCGAGGGCATGCCGATCAGCCTGCTGATCGACCCGGCCGGCTGCGAGCTCGCTCTACTGCAAGGGCCGGCCGAATGGGCCGGCGCCGACGCCAAGGCCTTGATCGGAGCAGCGCTCGGCCGCTGACGCCTCAGTACGCCACGACTGTCCAGGTGATCGCGCCTTTCTTGAAGTATCCACCGACGTCGTAGGTGAGGGTTCCCGTCCCCTCACCCGCGCCTGCCTTGCTGGGTGCGCCGCCGAACTTGCCCTCGGAATTGCGCGTCACCTTGGTCAGCGTGATCAGCACCTGAAAATACTCCTCCTCGCCGGCCTTGTGCGAGGCGCGCGCCATTTTCGAGCCGATCAGCATGGTCGCCGGAGCCTCCGACGTCCACTCCCAGTACAGATGTTCCTTGGCATCGCTGGTGAACTTGATCCTGCCCTCGTCGGTGCTGTCCTCGAAATGGACCCAGCGGCCTGATGCCGACTTGCCGGAGACCTCGTTCTTGTCGGTCAGCCTAAGGATTGCGTAGACGGATTTCTCTCCGCTGCCCTGTTCGATCATGATCTTATGTGTCCGCAGCATCGCATGTTCTCCGGTGAGAAGGGGAAGGCGACGACCTAGGCAGAGCGTGACGCCGCTAAGGGTGCGGATTGCAAGGCAGGGCACAGGCTTGCGGCATCCCGAGAGGATTGGACCGCTCTGATGCCGTTTCGCGGCGCGATGGGCCCCGCATTCGGCGGCCGGCAGGACGCGCCGCTACGATTGCGCCGCAAACTTGCGCAAGGGAACGACGACCGCCCTGCGCGGTTCGTCCGGGCACGGCATCACGGCAATCTGCCTCCCGACAGCGAATGGAGCGACAATCATGCGTTTTTCCGGACTTTCCCGCGCGGGCACGGCCCGGACCCTTCTCCGGCTGGCGGCGGGCGCCCTTCTGCTCGCCGGGTTGGCCGGGCACGCACGGGCCCAGGATAGGAACGCGATCTCGGGTACGACGGTCTCGCTGGCGCCTCTGAAGGGCTTCGCGCCCTCGACCAAATTTGCCGGCCTGGAGAACGCCGAGGCGAAAGCCTCCGTGCTCGTCGTCGAGATGCCGCCCGAGGCGCATGCACAACTGTCGGCGCTGTTCAACAATATCGAGACCGCGAAGACCAACTTCGCCAAGCAGAACATCGTGATCGACGAGGCCGAGGACATCGATACGGCCGGCGGCAAGGGCCGCATCCTGACCGGCCACCAGAATGTCGCCGGTACGACCTTCGACAAATGGGTCGTGCTGCTCAAGGGCGCCAAGACCGTGATGATCACCGTGCAGGCGCCGGAAGATTCCGATCTCGATGGCGACGACGTGGTCACCATGCTGAAGAGCGTCTCGCTCGGCGCCGAGCCGACGCTCGACCAGAAGCTTGCGGCCCTGCCCTTCCGTGTTCGCGCCACCGAGCCTTTCCGCGTCGTCGACACCTTCGGCGGCCTTGGCGTGCTGATGACCTCAGGCCCGCTGAACGTCGACCCCAAGGGCAGCCAGCCCATGCTGATCGTCAGCTATCAGACCGGCGGTCAGGTCGCGGCCGGCCAACTCGCCGCCGTCGCCGAGAAGCTGCTGCAGACGACGCGCGGCTTCGAGAAGGCCGAGATCGCCAAGCGTGAGACCGTCGCCTTCGCCGGCAGCAAGGATGGCGTGCTGCTTTCGGGCAGGACCGCTGAGGGTGCCACCGGCAAGCGCTTTGCCCAGTATATCGGCCTCGGCCCGGATGGCCGCTTCGTGCGCCTGATCGTCAGCGCCGATGAGGCGACCTATCCCTCACTGGAGTCGGCGATCAAGGCGATCGCCGACAGCATCGCCTTCGCCCAGTGATCGACTGATGCCACTGCCCGGCGTCATCGATCTGCAACATTTGCCATGGCCGGCCGGCTGCTCCATACGCTGCCGGCCATGAGCTACACCATCGGCCTCGCCACCACCTTCCACGACCCGGCTATCGCCATCATCGATCCCGGCGGCGAGGTCCTCTTCGCCGAGGCCACCGAGCGCTATCTGCAATACAAGCGCGCCCCGAACTGCGAGCCGGACACGGCTGCACGGATGGAAAGCCTGCTCAAGCGCTACATCCCGAAGGGTGCGCAGATCAGGTTCGCGACCAGCTGGGGCGAGGAGTTCACCGGCTTCCTCGATCAGATGAGCCGCGCCGGCTCCTTCAGCCTCGACTCGCTGCTGAAGCTCTCCCCCGCCTTCAATCGTTCGCTCGTGCCCGAGCGCAGCGAACGCGCCCTGATCGCCAACCTGCACCACCAGCAGCAGCGCGCCGGCCTCGGCACCCTGCTCGGCCTCGACCGCGCCTTCGGCGAGGCGAAGGTCAGCGGGATCAAGCGCTACGGCCACCATCTCAGCCATGCGGCTTACGCCTGTTGGTCGTCGCCCTTCCGCGATGCCGCCTGCCTCGTCGTCGACGGCATGGGCGAGACGGGCGCCTCCGCGATCTTCGCGCTCAGGGATGGCCGCCTCACCGAGCTGAAGCGCCATCGCGGTCGCGAATCGATCGGCTTCTATTTCGGCTTCGTCACCGATCTCGCCGGCTTCGACCAAGCCAAGGGCGAGGAATGGAAGATCATGGGCCTGGCGCCCTATGGCAAAAGCGATCCTGAGCTGCTCGCGCTGCTGCGCAAGCTCTATCGCGTCGACGGCACCAAGCTCAGCTTCGCCGACGCCGCGACGGTCCAGAACGTCGCCGACGAAATCCTGGCTCGCCGCCCGGCCGATGCGCTCGACAAGGGCTGGGCCGATCTCTCGCGCTGCGGCCAGGACGTCTTCGCCGAGATGATGGAGGCGCTGCTCGCCGAGACGGCGGCGCTCTGCCCGTCCGAGAATCTCGTGCTCGCCGGGGGCTGCGCGCTCAACTCCTCCTTCAACGGCAAGATCGTCGGCCGCCACGGCTTCAAGCAGGTTCATGTCCCCTCCGCCCCCGCCGATGACGGCAACGCGATCGGCGCCGCCTGGCTCGCCCATGCCGAGGCCAATCCGGACTGGCAGGCGCCCAAAGGGCCGATGAGCCCCTATCTCGGCTCAAGCCTCTCGACCGAGCCGTTCGAACGCATGGCGGCCTGGGAGCCGCGCCTGAAGAAGCTCTCGCCCGACGAAATCATCACCGCGACGGCCAAGCTCCTGGCCGAAGGCAAGCTGATCGGCTGGGCGCAGGGACGGGCCGAGTTCGGGCCGCGCGCCCTCGGCAACCGCTCTATCCTGGCTGACCCCCGCCCTGCCGACGCCAAGGACATCCTCAACGCCAAGGTGAAGTATCGCGAGGCCTTCCGGCCCTTCGCGCCCTCGATCCTGGCCGAGCACGGCCCCGACTGGTTCGAGAACTACCAGGATGCGCCCTATATGGAGCGCACCCTGACCTGGAAGGAGGCGGTGCGTGACCGCGTCCCTGCGGTCGTCCACGAGGATGCGACCGGGCGCCTGCAGAGCGTCACGGCGCAGCGCAATCCGCGTTATCACGCACTGATTTCGGCCTTCCACGCGCTCACCGGCGTGCCGGTAATCTTGAACACCTCCTTCAACATCATGGGCAAGCCGATCCTGCATACGAGCGAGGACGCGATCCTGATGTTCTATACATCAGGGCTCGATGCGCTGGTGGTCGAGGACTGGCTGCTGGTGAAGTGAGCGCCCGCTTCGGCGGCAGACGTATCCGGACATGGAAAAGGCGGCGCTCGCGCGCCGCCTTTTGATTCCACGAAGGGGAAGAGGCTCAGCTCGCCTGCTTGACGGCGATGCCCTTCTCTTCGAGCAGCGCCTGCAACTCGCCGGCCTGGAACATCTCGCGGGTGATGTCGCAGCCGCCGACGAACTCGCCCTTGACGTAGAGCTGCGGGATCGTCGGCCAGTTCGAATAGGCCTTGATGCCCTCGCGGATCTCCTGATCCTCGAGCACGTTGACGCCCTTGAACGGCACGCCGACGTAAGAGAGGATCTGCACGACCTGGCCGGAGAAGCCGCACATCGGGAATTGCGGCGTGCCCTTCATGAAGAGCACCACGTCGCTGGACTTCACTTCGGCATCGATACGGGCGTTCACGTCGCTCATGGCCTTATCTCCAAATGCGGGTTCAAGGCCCGCCGGATGAACTCGTTCTAATCTTGGGGAACCGTCGTCGTCAGCGCAAGGGCATGCAGCACGCCGCCCATGTTTCCTTGCAGGGCGGCATAGACCATCTGGTGCTGCTGCACGCGCGATTTGCCCTTGAAGGCGGACGAAACCACTGTCGCGGCATAATGGTCGCCATCGCCGGCGAGATCCTTGATCTCGACGACGGCGTCGGGGAACGCCGCCTTGATCATGCGTTCGATCTCGCTCGCTTCCATCGCCATGACTGGTCTCCTCAGGCGGCCTTGCCGGCCATGTAGTCCGGCAGCCAGCTCTCATGGGTCTTGCTGAGGGCTGCGACCGAAACGGCAACCTCACCCGGCAGAACAAGCTCGCTGCCGCCGGTCTTGCCGACAATCTGAGCCGGCACGCCGGCGGCCTTGGCTTCGGCGACGACCGCCTCGGCAGCACCGGCCGGCAGCGACAACAGGTAGCGGCCCTGATCCTCGCCGAACAGCACCGCATGAGCCGGGCCGGCCGGCAGGGCCGCGATGGTGGCGCCGATGCCCTTCGCCATCGCCATCTCGGCGAGCGCGACGGCAAGGCCACCATCCGAGAGGTCGTGGCAAGCGCTGAGGCGTCCGGCAGTGATCAGCGAGCGCACGAACTCGCCATTGCGGCGCTCGACAGCTAGATCGACCGGCGGCGGCGCGCCCTCCTCACGACCACAGACCGTCGCGAGATAGGCGCTCTGGCCGAGCCAGCCCTTGGTTTCGCCGATCAGGACGATCGCCTCGCCCTCGGCCTTGAAACCGATGGTGGCATGCTTCGTCACATCGGCGAGCACGCCGACGCCGCCGATGGTTGGGGTCGGCAGGATCGAGACGCCGTTGGTCTCGTTGTAGAGCGAGACGTTGCCGGAGACGACGGGGAAGTCGAGCGCCCTGCAGGCCTCGCCGATGCCGCGGATGCAGCCGACGAGCTGGCCCATCACCTCGGGCCGTTCGGGATTGCCGAAATTGAGATTGTCGGTGATGGCGAGCGGCAGGGCCCCGACCGCGGTCAGGTTGCGCCAGGCCTCGGCCACCGCCTGCTTGCCGCCCTCGAACGGATCGGCCTCGCAATAGCGCGGCGTCACGTCGGCGGTCATGGCGAGGCCCTTCGGCCCGTCCTCGATCCGCACGATGCCGGCATCGCCCCCCGGCGTCACCGCCGAATTGCCGAGGATCAGCGTATCGTACTGCTCGTAGATCCAGCGCTTCGACGAGAGGTCGGGCGAGCCGACCAGCGCGAGCAGAGCTTCCGCGTTCGACATCGGCGGCGTCACGCTCGCCGCCGCGATCACCGGCCGCTTCGGCGTCTCGACCCAGGGCCGATCGTATTCGGGAGCCTCGTCGCCGAGCTCCTTGATCGGCAGGTCGGCCATGGTCTCGCCGTCATGCTTGACGACGAAGCGTAAGCTGTCTGTGGTCTTGCCGACGACGGCGAAGTCGAGGCCCCATTTGCGGAAGATCGCCTCGGCCGGCTCCTCATGGCCCGGCTTGATCACCATGAGCATGCGCTCCTGGCTTTCCGAGAGCATCATCTCATAGGCGCTCATGCCGTCCTCGCGGCAAGGCACCGCGTTGAGATCGAGCTCGACCCCGAGATCCCCCTTGGCGCCCATCTCGACTGCCGAGCAGGTCAGACCGGCCGCGCCCATGTCCTGGATCGCATCGACATGGCCGGCGGCCATGATCTCGAGGCAGGCTTCGAGCAGCAGCTTCTCGGCGAAGGGGTCGCCGACCTGCACGGTCGGGCGCTTCTCCTCGGCGCCCTCGCCGAAGGCAGCCGAGGCCATGGTCGCGCCATGGATGCCGTCGCGGCCGGTCTTCGAGCCGAGATAGACGATCGCCTTACCGACGCCCGAGGCCTTGGCGTAGAAGATCTCGTCGGAGCGCGCGAGGCCGACGGCCATAGCGTTGACGAGGTTGTTGCCGTCATAGCGCCGGTGGAAGCCGGTGGCGCCACCGACATTCGGCACGCCGAAGGAATTGCCGTAGCCGCCGATGCCGGCAACGACGCCGGAGACGAGGTGGCGGGTCTTCGGGTGGCTCGGATCGCCGAAGCGCAGCGCGTCGAGCACGGCGATCGGGCGCGCGCCCATGGTGAAGACGTCGCGCAGGATGCCGCCGACGCCGGTGGTCGCGCCCTGATAGGGCTCGATGAAGGAAGGGTGGTTGTGGCTCTCCATCTTGAAGACGATCGCGAGCCCGTCGCCGATATCGATCACGCCGGCATTCTCGCCCGGGCCCTGGATCACCCAGGGCGCCTTGGTCGGCAGCGTCTTCAGATGGATCTTCGACGACTTGTAGGAGCAGTGCTCGTTCCACATCGCCGAGACGATGCCGAGCTCGGTGATCGACGGCTCGCGCCCGATCAGATGCAGGAAGCGCTGGTACTCGTCCGGCTTGAGGCCATGTTCGGCGACCAGCTGCGGGGTGATCTTGATGTCGTTGGGAATCACGCGGCCTGTTCCTGACGGAGGGGGCGAGCCGAAGGCTCGATCTCAAGCGGGGGCAATAGCCTGAAAACGGCGGTGGAGACAATCGCTCGGAGCGCCTACCCTACCCCGATCTCCGCCATGGCCGCACGCAGCTTGGCCGGGATCGGCACCGGCGTCTGCGGACCGCGCTCGACATAGACATGGGTGAAGAGGCCTTGCGCCGCCGTGAGCTGCCCGCCCTGCCGGAAGATGCCGATGCGATAAGTCACCGAAGAGCGGCCGAGCTTCTCGACCGCGAGGGCGCCCTCGACCACCTCCGGAAAGGCGACGCTCTCGAAATAGTCGCAGCGCGTGCCGACCACGAGGCCGACGATCCTGCTATCCTTGACGTCGAGAAAGCCCTGCTCGATCAGCCAGGCGTTCACCACCGTGTCGAACCAGTTGTAATAGATCACGTTGTTGACGTGGCCGAAGACGTCGTTGTCGGCCCAGCGCGTCGGGATCGTGCGGAACAGGCGGAAATCGGCACGCCCGAGCCTGACCGGCTTTTCGCTCATGGCTTCTCGCCTCCCGCCTTGTCACCGGTGCCGATCTCCGGAACGCCGAGCGCATCCGCCAGCCGCGCCTTGGCCGAGCCGGGCCGAAGCGGCTTCTGCTGGCTCTCATGCGGCGCCCAGCCGGAGAGCCAGACGATCTCGAACGTCGCGCGCAGGCGCCCGTCCGGATCGGAAAAGCGCTCGGCATAGAGCTCGGCCGCCCGCAACAGCACGCTGCGCCGCAGTGGCTTGTGGCTACGCTCGGCGAGCGCATTGGCCCAGCCCATGGCGCGCAGATCGCGCAACAGGCCGAACATGTCGCCATAGCGGACGGTGACGCTCTCGCTGTCGATCACCGGGAGCGCGAAGCCGGCGCGCTGGAGCAGAGAGCCAAGATCGCGCAGATCGGCGAAAGGGGCGACGCGCGGGCTGGCACCACCAGTCAATTCGACCTCCGCCGCGAGCAGCGACTGGCGCAGTTCGGTCAAGGTCTGGCCGGCGAGCAGGCAGGCGATGAAGAGCCCGTCCGGCCTCAGCGCCCGTTTGATCTGAATGAGGGCACCCGGCAGGTCGTTGACCGCATGCAGCGCCAGCAGCGAGGCCGCGAGATCAAGCGATTCCGCGGCGAAGGGCAGTGCTTCGAGATCGCCCACGACAGTGGCGCCAGCTGCCGCGGCCTCTGTCATGCGCAGCAAGCCGCCAGCCCGCGCCTGCAGCGCCGGTCCTGCCAGCGGCAGCGGCGTGCCGAGATCGGCAGCCCGCTCGAAGCGTCGCAGCACGGCGGACAGCCGCTCGTCGAGATCGCCGACGCAGCGCGCCAGCAGGAAATCGGGATAGCCGGCGGCGAGCGCAGCCGACAGGCGGCGGCGATAGAGCGCGCGGTCGAAGACGACTGAGCTCACCGCGCGCCCCGCTTCACTCCATCCCCTCCAGCTCGATGATCAGCCCTTCGATCATCCTGAGCCCGATCTGCCAGAAAGCCGGATCACGCGCATCGAGGCCGAACGGCTTCAGCAGTTCGGAATGATGCTTGGTGCCGCCGGCCGAGAGCAGCGCGAAATAGCGTTCCTGAAAGCCAGAGGCCGAGTTCTGGTAGACGCCGTAGAGCGAGTTCACCAGGCAATCGCCGAAGGCATAGGCGTAGACGTAGAACGGCGAGTGGATGAAGTGCGGGATATAGGCCCAGAACGTCTCGTAGCCCGGCCCGAGCCGGATCGCCGGCCCGAGGCTCTCCGACTGCACGCTGAGCCAGAGATCGCAAAGATTCTCGGCCGTCAGCTCGCCCTGCCGGCGCGCCTCGTGAACCTTGCGCTCGAAAGAGTAGAACGCAATCTGGCGCACGACGGTGTTGATCATGTCTTCGACCTTGGCCGCCAGCATCGCCTTGCGCTGCTTCTGGTCGCGCGTCTCGTCGAGCAGCTTCCGGAAGGTCAGCATCTCCCCGAAGACGCTTGCCGTCTCGGCCAGCGTCAACGGCGTCGGTGCCATCAGTGCCCCGTTCGGCCCGGCCAGCACTTGGTGCACGCCATGACCGAGCTCGTGCGCCAGCGTCATCACGTCGCGCGGCTTGCCCTGGTAGTTGAGCAGCACATAGGGGTGCGCCGACGGGACGGTCGGATGCGCGAAGGCCCCCGGCGCCTTGCCCGGCCGCGCCGGTGCGTCGATCCAGCGCTCGTCGAAGAAGCGCTGTGCGATCCCCGCCATATCGGCTGAGAAATTGCCATAGGCCGAGAGCACCGTGTCGCGCGCTTCGGTCCACGGGATGGTTCGCTGCTCGACCTTGGGCAGCGGCGCGTTGCGGTCCCAATAGTCGAGCGTGTCCTGACCGAACCAGCGGGCCTTCAGCTTGTAGTAGCGGTGCGACAGGCGCGGATAGGCCTCGCGCACGGCGGCGACCAGCGCATCGACGACCTCGCGCTCGACGCGGTTGGCCAGATGGCGGGAATCGGCGACGTCCTCGAACTTGCGCCAGCGGTCGGAGATCTCCTTGTCCTTGGCGAGCGTGTTGGTGATCAGGCCGAAGGTCCGCAAATGCTGGCGGAAGACGGTGCCGAGCACCTCCGCGGCTTCCTTGCGCACGGAACCGTCGGCGTCCTGCAGCCGGTTCAGCGTCAGTTCGAGCGTGAGGTCGTCGCCGCCGACCTTGAAGCGCAGCGAGGCGATGGTCTCGTCGAAGAGCCGGTTCCAGGCGCCATGGCCGGTCACCGACTTCTCGTGGAAGAGTTCCTCGATCCGATCCTCGAGCTGGTGCGGCTTGTCCTTGGCGAGATCGTCGAGCCAGGGCTTCCAGTGGCTGAGCGGCGCCTGCGCCGCAGCCTTGGCCAGCAGTGCCTCGTCGATTCGGTTGAGCTCGAGCCCGAAGAACAGCAGCTCGGTCGAGATCGCGGTGACCTTGTCCTGCGTGTCGCCATAGAACTTGGCGCGCTGCGGGTCGGTGGTTTCGCCGGAATAGACCAGTCCGGCATAGGACATGATCTTGCCGACCAGATCCTCCAGACCCTCATAGGCCCTGACCGCCTCGGCCAGCGCGGCGCTGGCGTCCTCGCGGGCAGCGAGCGCCGCGAGCTTGCCGCGATAGAGCTCCGCGAAACGCCGCGCCTCGGCAGCCGCGCGCTCGACATCGGCCGCGAAGGCGGGCGAATCCATCGCCGGGTAAAGATGCGTCAGATCCCATTCCGGCAGGGCGCCGAGCGCCTCGGCCGCGCCTCCGGCATGAGCGGCGCGTGCGATCGCGGGACGGTCGAAGGAGCGGGTCATGAGCAATCTGCCTCGGCCTGTCGGAGAGGGTTTACGGCCCCCTCATATGCGCGGCCAGCGGCTCGCGATCAACGGTCGCGCTGTCACAGCAGCTCGATTTCCCGCTGGCGTCGCCGGCTTAAGCGGCGCTTAACCGTTCTCCCCGACAGTGACCCGAAACGGAACAGCCGCTTCCGGCTGATTGCCTGGCCTATCGAGGTTTCATGTCCGCAACCATCCTGGTCGTCGACGACGATCCCGTCCAGCGCCGGCTCCTCGACGCGATGCTGAAGCGCTTCGGTTACGAGGTCGCACTGGCGGAGGGCGGCGAGCAGGCTCTGGCGGTTCTCGTCGACGAATCGCGCCGTATCGACTGCCTGATCCTCGATCTCGTCATGCCCGGCCTCGATGGCATGGGCGTGCTCGCGGCGCTGCGCGAGCGCGGCAGCGAGGTTCCGGTGATCGTGCAGACCGCCAACGGCTCGATCGAGACCGTCGTCTCGGCGATGCGCGCCGGCGCCGTCGATTTCGTGGTCAAGCCGGCCGGCGCCGAGCGCCTGCAGGTCTCGCTCAAGAACGCGCTGAAGCTCGGCGCTCTCGAGCACGAAATCCGCTACATGAAGCGGCGAGCCTCCGGCCAGCTCGGCTTTCGCGATCTCGCCAGCAAGAGCCAGGACATGGGCCGCGTCGTCCAGCTCGCCGAACGCGCCGCCCGCTCCAACATCCCGATCCTGATCGAGGGCGAGTCCGGCGTCGGCAAGGAGGTGCTGGCCCGCGCCATCCAGGGCTCCAGCGACCGCCGCGGCAAGCCCTTCGTCACCGTCAATTGCGGCGCGATCCCGCACAATCTCGTCGAATCCATCCTGTTCGGCCATGAGAAGGGCGCCTTCACCGGCGCGACCGAGCGTCATATCGGCAAGTTCGTCGAGGCCAATGGCGGCACGCTTTTCCTTGACGAGGTCGGCGAACTGCCGCTCGATGCGCAGGTCAAGCTGCTGCGCGCCATCCAGGAGAGCGAGGTCGATCCGGTTGGCGGCAAGAAGTCGGTGCGCGTCGACATCCGCGTCATCTCGGCGACCAACAAGAGCCTGCTCGAGCAGGTCAAGCGCGGCGAGTTCCGCGAGGACCTGTATTACCGCCTCAATGTCTTCCCGATCACCTTGCCCCCCTTACGTCGGCGCCGGGAGGACGTCGCCGACCTCGCTCGCGGCTTCCTCGCCCGCTTCGCCGCCGAAGAGGGCCGTAAGCTGCGGGGTATCAGCGCCGAGGCGCTCTCGCTGCTCGCCGACTATGACTGGCCCGGCAACGTCCGCCAGCTCGAGAACGCGATGTTCCGCGCCGTCGTGCTCTCCGATGGCGACGAGCTGACCATCGCCGAGTTCCCGCAGATCGCCGCGCAGATGGATGGCTTCGACGTGCGCATTCCGCCGGCGCCGGCCTCCATTGCCAGCGAGCCGCGTGGCGAGGCGCCGCCGCGCGTCATTCAGGTGCCGGTCCGCGATCCCAACGCGCTCGACCTCGTCGCCGGCTCAGACATGCGCACGCTCGACGAGCTGGAGCGCGAGATCATCAAGTTCGCGCTCGCCCATTATCGCGGGCACATGTCCGAGGTCTCGCGCAAGCTCGGTATCGGCCGCTCGACGCTTTACCGCAAGCTCAAGGACTATGGGCTGATCGAAGGCGAGGACGCCGCCGACGGCGCCGACGCCGCCTGATCCGCGCGAATCGAAACGCGTTCTGCAGCCCACAGGGGACGGGTTGCAGAGGGCGAATATCGGCCGCTGTTGCAGGGCGGCATCTTGTCGAAACAGGCCGAGTCACGCAGTTATCGGCGTGGATCGGCCAGGGACCGGGGAAGTTTATCGATGCGCCTTCGCCGCCTGGCGGAAACCGTCTCAGCCGCCGCTCTCGGCCTTTCGTTCGCGCTCGCTGCCGCAACAGCGCAGGAGGCAAGCGGGATCGGTCAGCCACTGCCTGAACAGCCCGCTCTGGTCATTCTCAGGACCGACGCCGAGCCGCGACAGCTCGACATCCCCACCCCGGCGGAGGTGACGCTCGACCTGCGCCCGTCCGCCGGCCTGCAGTCGGCCGAAGCGGCAGAGACCAGGGAGATCGTCACCGGCGCGCTCTCGACCAGGCCCGACCACAGCCCGGCCGAGCTTGAGCTCGATCTGCCCGAGCCGGAGATGCCGCCGGTCGATCCGGCTCTGGTGAAGCCGGCTGAACCCGCGCCGCAGCCGCAACTGGCAAAGCCCGCACAGATCGACCTGCCGCCTCTTCCCGACGTCGCGGTCACGATGCCGCCCGGGCTCGAACTCTCCGGCCGGATCGCGGCCCAAGTCGAGATCGCAGCCGCCCTGCCCCGCCTGTCCGCTCGCGAGCGGGCCGACATCGTCGCCGCTTATACCGCCAACGAGAACCGCCCGTTCTGGATCGACGGCAAGGATTTCGGTGCCTCCGGCAAGCAGATCGTCGCGCAGCTCGGCCGCGCCGGCGATGACGGCCTGCGCGCCGGCGACTATCTGCTGCCGGTCTTCGAGGGCAGCGACAAGGACAGCCTCGCCGCGGCCGATATCCGGCTCTCGGCGCTCGCCGTGCTCTATGCCCGTGACGCCCGCGGCGGCCGTCTCGACCCGCGCCGTCTATCGAAGCTGATCACGCCGAAGCTCGAATTGCCGTCAGCGACCGAGGTCCTGTCCGAGCTCGCCGGTGCGGCCGATGCCGGCGCGGTTCTCGCCGCCTATAATCCCCAGCATGCCGGCTATCAGCACCTGAAGGCCAAGCTCGCCGAGCTGCGCGCTCACAAGCCCGAGACGCCGGTCGCCCGCATCCCGGCCGGCCCTGCGCTCAGGGTCGGCATGCGTGACGAGCGCGTTCCGCTGGTCCGCGCCCGGCTCGGCCTCGGCAGCAGCGAGGAGCCGGTCTACGACCGCTCGACCGCGCTGGCTCTGGCCGACTTCCAGAAGCAGGCGGGGCTGCGCGCCGACGGCGTGCTCAGCGACCAGACCGTCGCCGCCCTCGCCATGCCGCGCTCGACCCGGCTGGAGAACGACATCATCGCCCAGATGGAGCGGTGGCGCTGGCTGCCGAGCGATGTCGGCGAGAACCGCATCGTCGTGAACATCCCCGAATACCGGATGCGCGTGATGCACGGCGACAAGCTCGCCTATGAGTCGCGCGTGATCGTCGGCAAGCCGGAATCGGCGACGCCGGTGTTCTCGCACCGGATGGAGCACGTCGTCGTCAACCCGTCTTGGTACGTGCCGCCCTCGATCCTGAAGAAGGAGTTCCTGCCCGGGCTCGCCAACGATCCGAACTATGCCGCCAGGCGCGGCTATGTCGTGACGCGGGGCAAGAACGGCAGCATCTCGGTGCGCCAGCCACCGGGCGAGCGCAACGCGCTCGGCTGGATCAAGTTCATGTTCCCGAACGACCATGCAGTCTACCTGCACGACACGCCCAATCGCGGCCTGTTCAGCGCCGGCAAGCGCGCCTTCAGCCATGGCTGCGTGCGCGTCGAGAACCCGTTCGCCCTCGCCGACCAGGTGCTCGGGCCGGAATGGACGAGCGAGCGGCTGAAGCGGCTGATTGGCTCGGGCGAGCGCACCATCAAGCTGCCGCAGCCCCTACAGATTCATCTCGTCTATGAGACGATCGTCGTCGACGCAGCCGGTGCCATCACCACCTTCGACGATATCTACGGCTTCCACAGGCTGGTCAGGAACGCCCTCGAGCAACGTTCCTGACGGTTCCGGCCTGGAAAAAGTCCCATTCGGCACGGTTTCGCCATGATCTGCCGGTAGCGAGCAATCTTGCTTGCCGGATTCCGGCGGGGAGTTGTCTCGCCGGTAACCTCCCGTTAAGCCTTCTCGGCAACTGTTCCTTCACGTTTATCGCTCCGGTTCGCCGGGTGCTTCGAGACGGGTCTGGCAGAGTGAGCAGGTCGAAAGCCGAGATCGCAGCACGGCTGCCGCAGTTTTTGCGGTTAAGCGCCCGCGCCGGCTTTCTGCTCGCTACGAGCGCAAGCTTCCTGGTGCTTGGCGTGCGCGGCACGCAGAACGCCGTCGCCAACGGCGACACCCGCACGATCACGATCAAGCACATGCACACCAAGGAGGAGACGACCGTCACCTTCAAGCGTGACGGCCGCTACGACTCAGCGGGGTTGGAGAAGCTCAACTGGGCGCTGCGCGACTGGCGCATCGACGAGCCGATCCGCATGGACCCGCGCCTGTTCGACATCGCCTGGGAGGTCCATCGCAAGGTCGGCTCCGACCAGCCCTTCCACGTCGTCTCCGCCTATCGCTCACCCGGCACCAACTCGATGCTGCGCCGGCGCTCGCGCGGCGTCGCCAAGCACAGCCAGCATATGCTCGGCAAGGCGATGGACTTCTACCTGCCCGACACCCCGACAGCCCGCATGCGCGAGGTCGCGATGCGGATGCAGCGCGGCGGCGTCGGCTTCTATCCCGGCGCGCACACCCCTTTCGTCCATCTCGACGCCGGCTCGGTCCGCTCCTGGCCGCGCATGACCCGCGACCAGCTCGTACGCCTCTTCCCCGATGAACAGACCGTGCATCTGCCTGCCGACGGCAAGCCGCTCGCGGGCTACGAGGTCGCTAAAGCTGCGATCCTCTCCAGCGGCGGCTCGGTGATGGGCTATGGCGCCGGGGACTACGACGAGGGCGCGATCATGGCGTCCGGCGGCGGCGGCAAGAGCTTCTGGGCGGCGCTGTTCGGCGGCGACGACGAGGAGGCCGACGCCCGCCCGACCCGTGGCCGTACGGCCGCAGCCCGTCGCGCGCCGACGCCGCAGCCGACCGTCATGGCTTATGCCGGCGACAGCAACAGCGGCGATGGCGGCCGCTTCGCCGTGTTCAATGCGCAGCCGGCCCAGCCCGAGCCGAGCGGCCGTTCCGTGCTGCGCGAGCGGTCGAATCGCGCAACGACCACCACCGCGCCGCCGCCGGAGGAGACGCAGGTCGCCGCCCTGGCTCCTGCCCAGGTTGCGCCGCCCGAGCCGTCGAAGCCGAGCCCGATCGCGACCGCACTTCCTGTGGCGCGCCCGAGTGGCCTGACGCCGCCCGTGCCGAATCCACCGGCCGGCTCGCCGCAGCTCGCCGCCCTGGCGGCGGAGGCCACGGCCCTGCCGCTGCCCGCTTCCGAGCAGAAGCTCATCCTCGCCTCGCTGCCGCCGCGTAGGCCGACCGACCTGCCCGGCCCGTCGCTGGAGACTATCCTGACCGGCAAGGCCGTCTCGGCCCCGCTGCCGCCGTCGCGCCCGGTCGCGCTGGCAAGCCTGTCGACCGAGGGGCTGCGTCTGAGCGACGACGCCGAGGACACCGTTTCCGCCATTCCCGCCGGCGCCAAGCTGGTCCCGATCAATCATCCGATGCCGCCGATCCGGCCGCGCCCGCCCGGCGCCGCGCCGGAGCAGGCCAGCACGACGCAGGTCGCTGCGCGGCCGCGCAGCACTCCGATCGCTGCGGAATACAACGCCGACCGGGCCGGCCTCGACTCGCTCTTCGCCGCCGTCTCGGCGCCGGAGGCACCTCCGGCACGGCGCGCCACCGTCGCGACCGCCAAGGCGAAGGCTGGCTCGGAGGCTCAGGCCAAGGGCTGGGTCGCCGGCGCGAGCCCCGCCGCCTCGCTCGGCTTCTCGGCCGCCGAGCCCAGCGATGTCGGCACCAGCGGCTTCAGCGGGCCGGCGGTCAAGGCGCTGCCGACGACCTTCGTCCAGAACTGAGCGAGTCCCCAGACTATTCCTTGTCGATAGGCCAGGCCTTGAACACCGGAAGCGCCTCGCAGGCCGCTGCCTGGCGCGCCAGCGCCGGCCAGCGCTTTTCTTCGACGAATTCCGGGATAACGAAACGGCAGAACCCCCAGGCGATCGCGGCAGCGATGTCGCCCGGCCGCAGCTCAGGGCCGGCGCCGATCTCGCCACGCTCCGCCGCCTGGTCGAGCAGGTCGAGCGCGGTGTGGAGCTGCGCCAGGATGCGCTCCTGCCAGTTGTCGTAGCGCTTCTCCTCCGGCCGCTTGCGCTCGTATTCGACCGAGACCGCCTTGTCCGCCGCGACGATGCCGATGCCGGTCAGGCTCAGGTCCCTGACCCGCACAGCCTTGTCCGTCGGCCGTAGGGAACGGCCAGCGACGTCCTCGAAATGCTGGATGATCAGCAGGGATTCGCTGAGCACCGTGCCGTCATCGGCGACCAGGCTTGGCGCCTTGATCAGCGGGTTGATCTTGCGGAACTCCGGCATGTGCCGGAACACCGAGACCGAGCGATGCTCGAATTCGAGGCCGAGCAAGGTCCCGGTGATGGCGGCGCGCCGCACATAGGGGCTATCGAGCATTCCAACCAGCAGCATCGCGATCTCCCGTTGTCGTGGTCGGAACACTGGCCGCTTGCGCACGCCTTGCCACGCGAATTCGGGTGAAGCGCAACTTCACGCCATTTGATGCTCGTCGGCGGGATAGTCCTCGGGCGCCAGCTCGCCGGCCGCGATCTTCGCCTGAACGGCCGCCTGGCAGGGATCCCAGGCCGGCGTGTTGCCGAAGCGCTCGAGCATCAGATCGATCAGCACCCGCACCTTGCCGGGCACGTAAGGCCCCGGCGGACGCACGACATGCAGTGCGCTCTCCCGCATCGGATAGCGCCAGAGGATGTGCTCGACGGTCCCGGCGCGAATCGCATCGCTGACGATGAAGGTCGGCAACACGACGATGCCGAGCCCCGCCTCGGCCCAGCGCAGCAGCGTATCGCCATTGTCCGAGCGCAACCGCCCGGATGGGCGCACGGAAACCCAGCGCCGGCCCATGCGGAAGCCCCAGTCGACCCCGCTGTTGCCCGAATAGACCAGGCATTCGTGCCGGGCGAGGTCGAGCGGCGTCTCCGGCCGGCCGTAGTGGGCGAAATAGTCCGGGCTGCCCAGCACCGCCGCCTTCACCGGTGCGATGCGCCGCGCCACCAGGCTGGAATCCTTGAGTGAGCCGATCCGGATCGCGGCATCGAAGCGCTCGCCGATCAGATCGACCTGGCGATCGCTGGCTTCGACATCGAGTTCCAGCCGGGGGTGGCGCTCCGCGAGCTCCGCCAGCACCGGCGCCAGATGGCGATAGCCGAAGGAGAGCGGCATCGACAGCCTCAGGCGTCCGGCGACACCCTCGGATTGCTGCGCCATCGCCTCGCGCGCCTCGGCGAGCTCCGACAGGATGCGCTCGCCGCGCGCCTTGAACTCCAGTCCCGCCTCGGTGGCGGCGACGCCGCGGGTCGTGCGGCTGAGCAACCGCGTGCCGAGATCGGCCTCGAGGCGGGCGATGCGGCGGCTGACGATCGATTTCGCCAGGCCGAGGCTATGCGCGGCTCGGCCGAAGCCGCCGGCGTCGACTACGGCGACGAAGCTCCTGATATCGTCGATCTCGGACATGACGCGTTCCTGACAGCGTTCCTGGATGAGCAACAGATTGGTGCCCAATATGGGCATTCTGGTGCGCCAGGTGAACCGCTACCTCTTCCTCATCAAATCCCGCTTTCGCAGGAAGGCCGCCTAGAGGCGCGCTCCGAGACAAACAGCCCCGTTTCATCGGCCTGCCAGCGTTACAGATGAGGAAGCCATGCTCGACAAGCTCAAGAAGCGCCGTACGCAATATGCCCTCGGCAAGAATCTGCCGATCTCCGAAACGCAGGTCGATGCCCTGATCCGGGAAGCGATCCGCCTCTCGCCCTCCAGCTTCAATTCGCAGAGCTCGCGCGCCGTCATCCTGTTCGGTCGGGAAAGCGACAAGTTCTGGAGCATCGCCAAGGAGGCGCTTCAGGCGATCGTGCCGGCTGCCGACTTCGCCGGGACAGCCAAGAAGCTCGAGGGCTTCGCCAGCGGCGCGGGTACCGTGCTGTTCTTCGAGGACCAGGAGCCGGTAAAGGCTCTCCAGGCCAATTTCCCGCTCTATGCGCACAATTTCCCGATCTGGTCGGAGCATTCGACCGGCATGGCGCAGCTGGCGGTGTGGACTGCACTTGCCGATGCCGGCATCGGCGCGAGCCTCCAGCACTATCATCCGCTGGTCGATGCCGAGGTCGCCAAGACCTGGAACATTCCTGCGTCCTGGAAGCTCACCGCGCAGATGCCGTTCGGCTCCAACGAGGCGCCCTTTGGCGAGAAGACCTTCATCGACGACGAGGTCCGGTTCCGCACCCATCGTTGATCGGGGGCAGCTCGGGCTGATTGCCTGAAGCAACACCTCGAAGAATAAAGCGCCGCCCGGGGAGCATCCTCCGGGCGGCGTTTTTGTGCGACGCACACCGAATCCGGTCCAAATAGGGCTGCTTCGCCTGGGATGAGGTCCCCGGCGCTGGTCACGAGCCCGCCGCCCCGCCGGCTCGATCTGTCCGGCGCGCGCCTCAGCGCTTGCAAAGACGCCGCTCCTGTCGGATGCCATAGAGAAATGTCTGCAGGTTTCGCAGTGGCTCGCCAGGCTGAACGGCCGGGCTCACAGCAGGAGGGGGAGCGTAGTGAAGATCGGTTCGCCTAAGGAACTCTTCGCGGGTGAGGCGCGCGTCGCCATGACGCCCGACAGCGCGCAGCAACTGCAGAAGCTTGGCTACGACTGCCTCATCGAGACCGGAGCGGGTCTCGCCGCCGGCTTCACCGATGACGCCTACCGGGCCGCCGGTGTGACGGTGGTCGAGAGCGCCGCGGCGCTCTGGGACGAGGCCGACATCATCGCCAAGGTGCGCCCGCCCGAGACCGCGGAAGCCGAGCGGCTCAAGGCCGGCAAGACGCTGATCTCGTTCTTCTATCCGGCGCAGAACAAGGAGCTGCTGGAGTTCTGCAAGGGCAAGGACGCCAACGTCATCGCCATGGACATGGTACCGCGCATCTCGCGCGCCCAGAAGATGGACGCGCTCTCGTCCATGGCCAACATCGCCGGCTATCGCGCCGTGATCGAGGCCGGCAACAATTTCGGCCGCTTCTTCACCGGCCAGATCACGGCCGCCGGCAAGGTGCCGCCGGCCAAGGTGCTGGTGGTCGGTGCGGGCGTTGCGGGTCTTGCCGCCATCGGCACCGCGACCTCCCTCGGCGCCATCACCTATGCCTTCGACGTCCGCCCGGAAGTCGCCGAGCAGATCGAATCGATGGGCGCTGAGTTCGTCTATCTCGACTTCAAGGGGCAGCAGCAGGACGGCGCCGCGACCGGCGGCTATGCCGCGCCCTCCAGCCCCGAGTTCAGGGAGGCCCAGCTCAAGAAGTTCCGCGAGCTCGCTCCCCAGATCGACATCGTCATCACCACGGCGCTGATCCCCGGCCGCGATGCGCCGGTGCTATGGACCGCCGACATGGTCGAGGCGATGAAGCCCGGCTCGGTCATCGTCGATCTCGCCGCCGAGCGTGGCGGCAATTGCGAACTGACCAAGCCGGACGAGAAGATCGTCACGCCGAACGGCGTCACGATCGTCGGCTACACCGACTTCCCGAGCCGGATGGCGGCGCAGTCCTCTACGCTCTACGCCACGAACATCCGCCACATGATGACGGACCTGACGCCGGCCAAGGACGGCAAGCCCGTCCACAACATGGAGGACGACGTCATCCGCGGCGCGACGGTGACCTTCGAAGGCACCATCACCTTCCCGCCGCCGCCGCCCAAGGTCGCCGCGATCGCGGCCCAGAAGCCTAAGGAGAAGGCCAAGGAGCTGACCCCGGAGGAGAAGCGGGCCAAGGAAGCCGCCGCCTTCAAGGCGCAGACCCAGTCGCAGCTGATGCTGCTCGGCGTCGGCACCGTGCTGATGCTGATCGTCGGCGCCTATGCGCCGGTGAGCTTCATGAGCCATTTCATCGTCTTCGCCCTCGCCTGCTTCGTCGGCTTCCAGGTGATCTGGAACGTGTCGCATTCGCTGCACACGCCGCTGATGGCCGTCACCAACGCGATCTCCGGCATCATCGTGCTCGGTGCCTTGCTGCAGATCGGCTCGTCCAGCTGGCTCGTCACCTTCCTGGCGATGATCTCGGTGCTGATCGCCTCCATCAACATCGTCGGCGGCTTCCTGGTCACGCGCCGGATGCTCGCCATGTTCCAGAAGTCCTGAGGGGGCCGCAGTGAGCATCGGTATCGTTTCTGCGGCCTACATCTCCGCCGCCATCCTGTTCATCCTCTCCCTCGGCGGCCTCTCGAACCAGGAAAGCGCCAAGCGCGCGGTCTGGTACGGCATCGTCGGCATGGCGCTCGCCGTCATCGCCACGGTCTTCGGGCCGGGCAGCGGCAAGCTCTGGCTCGTCATCGTCATGTTCGCCATCGCGGCCGCCATCGGCTGGCAGGTGGCGATGAAGGTGCAGATGACGGAAATGCCGCAACTGGTCGCGGCTCTGCACTCCTTCGTCGGCCTGGCCGCCGTCCTCATCGGCTTCAACGCCCATATCGAGCTCGCCTCGGTGATGAAGCTCGATGCGGTGGCCCGCGAGGCGCTGACCGGCTTTGCCGGCGTGCTGGCGCACAAGACCGGGGTCGAGATCTCGATCCTGAAGGTCGAGGTCTTCCTCGGCGTCTTCATCGGCGCGGTCACCTTCACCGGCTCGATCATCGCCTTCGGCAAGCTCGCCGGAAAGGTCGACGGCAAGGCCAAGAAGCTGCCCGGTGGCCATATGCTCAACGCCGGCGCCGCTGCGCTCTCGCTGCTGCTGCTGATCCTCTACGTGCAGGGAGCCGGCTTCTGGGCCCTCTTCCTGATGACGCTCCTCGCCTTCTTCATCGGCTACCACCTGATCATGGGCATCGGCGGCGCCGACATGCCGGTCGTGGTCTCGATGCTGAACAGCTATTCCGGCTGGGCCGCGGCGGCGATCGGCTTCACGCTCGGCAACGACCTGCTGATCGTGGTCGGCGCGCTGGTGGGTTCGTCAGGCGCGATCCTCAGCTACATCATGTGCAAGGCGATGAACCGCTCCTTCATCTCGGTCATCCTCGGCGGCTTCGGCAACACCACCGGACCGGCGCAGGCGATCGAGGGCGAGCAGATCGCGATCGACGTCGACGGCGTCGCCACCGCGCTGAACGACGCCGACAGCGTCATCATCGTGCCGGGCTACGGCATGGCGGTGGCGCAGGCGCAGCAATCGGTGTCGGAACTGACCCGCAAGCTGCGCGCCGCCGGCAAGGAGGTGCGCTTCGCCATCCACCCGGTGGCCGGGCGTCTGCCGGGCCATATGAACGTACTGCTCGCCGAGGCGAAGGTGCCCTATGACATCGTCCTGGAGATGGACGAGATCAATGAGGACTTCCCGAACACGGACGTCGCGATCGTCATCGGCTCGAACGACATCGTCAATCCGGCGGCGCAGGAGGACCCGAACTCGCCGATCGCCGGCATGCCGGTGCTCGAGGTCTGGAAAGCGAAGCAGGTCTTCGTCTCCAAGCGCGGCCAGGGTACGGGCTATTCCGGCATCGAGAACCCGCTCTTCTACAAGGAGAACACGCGGATGTTCTACGGCGACGCCAAGAAGAGCCTCGACGAACTCCTGCCCAAGATCGCCTGATCGCACAGGCCGTTCGCCGAGCGGCAGACCCGGGAGCGCCCCGGCAGAAACAGAAAAGCCCGCCCGGCACGCCGGGCGGGCCTTCTTCTTGCGCGAAGGTGCCGTTCAGGCGGCCTTCGCCAGCTCCGGCGCCACGGTGAACGGCGCGGCCGTCTTGGCCTTGACCTCGTCGAGCGTGACGTCGGGCGCGAGCTCTATCAGGGTCAGCCCGCCACCCTTGGCCTTGTCGCAGGCCATGACACAAAGATCGGTGATGATCAGGTCGACCACGCCGGCGCCGGTCAGCGGCAGCGAGCAGCGCTCCAGCACCTTGGATTCGCCCGCCTTGTTGGCGTGATCCATCACCACGATGACCTTCTTGACGCCGGCGACGAGGTCCATCGCGCCGCCCATCCCCTTCACCATCTTGCCGGGAATGGTCCAGTTGGCGATGTCGCCATTGGCAGCCACTTCCATGGCGCCGAGGATGGTCAGGTCGATATGGCCGCCGCGGATCATCGCGAAGCTATCGGCCGAGGAGAAGAAGCTCGAGCTCGGCAGGATCGTGATCGTCTGCTTGCCGGCATTGATCAGGTCGGGATCAGCCTCGCCTTCATAGGGGAAGGGACCGATGCCGAGCAGGCCGTTCTCGGACTGGAGCGTGACGTCGACGCCGTCCGGAATGTAGTTCGCCACCAGCGTCGGGATGCCGATGCCGAGATTGACGTAGAAGCCGTCCTGCAGCTCCTTGGCGGCGCGGGCGGCCACCTGTTCACGGGTCCAGGCCATCAGGCGGTCTCCCTCTTGCGCTCGGTGAGCTTCTCGATCTTCTTCTCGTTGATCGTGCTCTTGATCAACCGGTCGACATAGATGCCGGGGGTATGGATCGCTTCCGGATCGAGCGAACCGACCGGCACGATCTCCTCGACCTCGGCGACAGTGACCTTGCCGGCAGTCGCCATGTTCGGGTTGAAGTTGCGCGCGGTGCGCCGGTAGACGAGGTTGCCGGCCGTGTCGGCCTTCCAGGCCTTGACGATGGCGAGATCGGCCCGCAGCCAGGTCTCGCGTACATAGAGCTGGCCCTCGAATTCCTCGACCGGCTTGCCCTCGGCGACGACCGTGCCGACGCCGGTACGGGTGTAGAAGGCCGGGATGCCAGCGCCGCCGGCGCGGATGCGTTCTGCCAGCGTGCCCTGCGGGTTGAGCTCCAGTTCGAGCTCGCCGGAGAGATATTGCTGCTCGAACAGCTTGTTCTCGCCGACATAGGACGCGATCATCTTCTTGATCTGCCGGGTCTGCAGCAGCATCCACAGGCCGAAGCCGTCGGCGCCGGCATTGTTCGAGATCACGGTGATGTTCTTCACGCCGGAATCGCGGATCTGCGGGATCAGGCTCTCCGGGTTGCCCGACAGGCCGAAGCCGCCGGACATGATCGTCATCCCGTCGAACAGCAGCCCGTCCAGGGCCGCCGCGGGGCTGTCATAGACCTTCTGCGTCATTCAGTTTCACTCCCTTTGTCGTGATAGCCTTGGCAGTTTGCCGTCAGGTGCGTTCGAGTCCGATGGCGATGCCCTGGCCGACACCGATGCACATGGTGGCGAGCGCGCGGCGCTTGCCGGTCAGCGACAGCTCCAGCGCGGCCGTGCCGGCGATGCGGGCGCCCGACATGCCGAGCGGATGGCCGAGCGCGATCGCCCCGCCATTCGGGTTCACATGGGCGCCGTCCTCGGCGATGCCGAGCTCACGCAGCACGGCAATGCCCTGGCTGGCGAAGGCCTCGTTGAGCTCGACGATGTCGAAATCACCAGGCTTGATGCCCAGCCGCTCGCAGAGCTTGCGCGTCGACGGGATCGGGCCAAGGCCCATCACGCGCGGCGCGACGCCGCCGGTGGCACCGCCAAGAACGCGCGCCAGCGGGGTCAGGCCATACTTCGCCGCTGCCTTCTCCGAGGCGACGATCAGCGCCGCGGCGCCGTCATTGACACCCGAGGCGTTGCCGGCGGTGACCGTGCCGCCTTCCTTCCGGAAGGGGGTCGGCAACTTGGCGAGCTTCTCCAGCGTGGTGTCGCCGCGCGGATGCTCGTCGCTCTCGACGCGGATTGGATCACCCTTGCGCTGCGGGATGACGACCGGAACGATCTCCTTGCCGAGACGACCGTTCTGCTGGGCCGCGACCGCCTTGAGCTGCGAGCGCAGGGCGAAGGCATCCTGGTCGGCCCGGCTGATCTTGCAGTCGGCCGCGACGTTCTCGCCGGTCTCCGGCATGGAATCGATGCCGTATTGCGCCTTCATCAGCGGATTGACGAAGCGCCAGCCGATGGTGGTGTCGTGGATCTCGGCATGGCGCGAGAAGGCGCTGTCGGCCTTGGGCATCACGAACGGCGCCCGCGACATGCTCTCGACGCCGCCGGCGATCATCAGTTCGGCCTCGCCGGCCTTGATCGCGCGCGCTGCGGCGATGACCGCATCCATCCCTGAGCCGCAGAGCCGGTTCATCGTCGTGCCCGGCACCTCCTTGGGCAGGCCGGCGAGCAGCAGCGACATGCGCGCGACATTGCGGTTGTCCTCGCCAGCCTGGTTGGCGCAGCCGAAGATCACGTCGTCGACAGCGCCGAAATCGACGCCCGGATTGCGCTCGATCAGGGCCTTCAGCGGCACGGCGCCGAGATCGTCCGCCCGCACCGACGAGAGGGAGCCGCCGAAACGGCCGATCGGCGTGCGGACATAGGCGCAGATGAAGGCTTCGCTCATGCGGAAGGACCCTTGCTGTTTCCTCGAATGTCATTCGCCGCCGGATGCGACGGATGCAAATTGTCTTTCGCCCGGACTGCCGACGCTTGCTTGCGGCGGAATATGCAGCAGCCAAACTCTTATGTTAAATGAAATCACTGCCCACGATAATAACCGTGAAGTTATCGAAATATGGCCGAGTCGCTCCTGTCGACAATGGATCGGCGCATCAAGTTTCGCCATCTCCGTTGCTTCATCGAGGTCGCGCGGCTGAAGAGCGTCGTCAAGGCGGCATCGGTGCTCCATGTCAGCCAGCCCGCGATCTCCAAGACCGTGCAGGAGCTCGAAGAGCTCCTGGGTGCCGCCCTGTTCGAGCCCAATCGCCGGACCATGCTGCTCACCGGCGCCGGCGAAATCTTCCTGCGCTATGCCAGCGCCAGCGTCACGGCGCTGAAGCAGGGCATGCGCATGGTCGGCGGCGACGAGATATCACCAGAGCATGCCTTCACCGTCGGGGCGCTGCCGACGGCCTCGGCCAGGATCCTGCCGGCCGCCATCGCCCATGTGACGCGACGCTATGAACGTCTGAGACCACGGGTCGTGACCGGGGCGAACGACGTGCTCATGGCGCAGCTGCGGCTCGGCGACCTCGATCTCGTCATCGGCCGCATGGCCGCGCCGGAGACGATGACGGGCTTCACCTTCGAGCACCTCTATTCCGAGCGGATCGGGCTGGTCGTCAGGCCGGGGCATCCCCTGCTGCAAGCGGAGGCGTTCGCCCTTGCCGCGATCGCGGACTATCAGCTGCTGATGCCACCGCCTGGATCGGTGATCAGCTCGACGGTCGAACGTTATATGATCGCCAATTCGATCCAGCCGCGCTCGGGCGTGATCGAGACCGTCTCGGACGCCTTCGCCCGCGGCTATCTCCGGCAGACCGATGCGATTTGGTTCATTTCCGAAGGCGTGGTGGCGGAAGACGTCGCCAGCGGCCAGCTCGCTCTGCTGCCGGCTCATACGGAGGACACATTGGGGCCCGTCGGCCTGACGACGCGCGCCGATGCCGTCCTGTCCCTGTCGGCCCAGATCTTCATCACGGCGCTGAGAGAGATCGCCGCCGGCTGGCGCTCGGGCGGGCTCTAAGGTCGAGCCGGCTCGCCAAGGCGACCGGAACCGTCTGCCCCGCCCGCCAGTCGCGAGGTCGAGACGATTCCGGTTTGATCACGGCTGGCGCGCGAAAACCCGCGCACTCCGCCTCAAGCGCTCTCGCCGACCGCCTGCAGATAGAGGTCGAGGATCGCCTCTTCCTCCTTGCGCTCGTCGAGGTCGCGCTTGCGCAGCGCGATCACCTTGCGCAGCACCTTGACGTCGTAGCCGTTGCCCTTGGCCTCGGCATAGACCTCCTTGATGTCGTCGGCGATCGTCTTCTTCTCTTCCTCGAGCCGCTCGATGCGCTGCACGATGCTCTTGAGCTGATCGCCTGCAACCGGATCGTCCATTCTCAAAACCCTTCTTCGGAAATTGGCCGCAGGGGTTCGCAAGGATGGGCGGCAAGGTCAAGCGAGAAGGACGCCGTGTTCACATCTCTCGTGCCGCAGCCAGCGCTCCCGGCAGAAGCCGCGCCAGCCTCAAACCCCACGCGCGGGCCGCATGCGGCTCGCCGATCAGGTCCTGCCTGATCTCGATCAGCGCGTCGAGGAGGCCCCGGCGCGTCGCATGGCGGTCGATCGTGTCGCCCGGCAGGCCGCCATTATAGGGTTCGTTGTCGCCGACGATCAGGTCGCCCTCGGCCTGCAGCGCGGCGATCAGCGCCTGCGCGAGGCGCCCTTCCCTGTCCCAGAGCACGCCGGCATGCCAGGGCCGCGGCACGCCCTTCCAGAACGGCGTGAAGGAGTGCAGCGAGACGATCGCCGGCGGCTGGCCGGCCGCGATCGCAGACTCGATCGCGCCATCGATGGCCGCGTCATAGGGTGCGTAGTAGCGCGCGATCCGTTCGGCGATCCCAGCGTCGTCGATCCGAGCATTGCCGGGGACGATCGCGCCGTCGGAAATCCGCATCACCAGCGTCGGATCATCGCGGCCGCGATTGGGGTCGATAAGCAGGCGCGAGAAATTGCTGAGCACGGCGGGCGCGCCGAGCGCCTGCGCCATCGCCCGCGTCATCTCGGCCGCGCCGATATCGTATGCGATATGGCGTTCGAGCTGCTGTGGCGGCAGGCCGAGCAGGTTCAGCTCAGGCGGTATCGCGTTGGTCGCATGGTCGCAGAGCAACAGCATGCCGGTCGCCGGATCGCCGGGAATGACCTCGACCTCGCCGGGTTGCCGCACCGGAGCACCGCCCTGCAAGCCCTCGTCCGCACGCATCATGACCTCGGACTACATCATCAAATCGCGGGTGACGCCCACGCCGACGCGGCATAGAAGGGGCTGAGACGAAAGTCGATTGCCAACAGCAGATTCGCAAGAGGAAGCGGCTTGGAGCAGCGGCAGGACGCAATCGCGGAGCGGCATCGGATCGCCCGCCGGATCTTCGACGCGGCCGTGGACAGAGCCCATCCGCGCAGCTGGCTCGCCGCGCATCTGCCTCCGCCGCCGCCTGACGGGCGCCTGATCCTGCTCGCCGCCGGCAAGGCCGCCGGCAGCATGACGCAACTGGCGGAGGCGCATTATCTCGACACGCTGAAGCTGCCGCCCGAACGCTTCCTCGGCCATGCCGTGGCGCGCCATGGCTACGAGGCTCAGACCCGCCACATCCCGATGCTGGCCGCCGGCCACCCCGTTCCCGACGAGGGCAGCATCGCCAGCGCGAGGCGGGCGCTCGAACTCGCTGCGTCCGCCACCGCCGATGATCTCGTCCTGGTGCTGCTCTCCGGCGGCGGCTCGGCCAACTGGGTCGCGCCCGCCGGCGCGCTCGCTCTCGCCGAGAAGCAGGCGGTCAACAAGGCACTGCTGCGCTCGGGCGCACCGATCGGCGAGATGAACATCGTCCGCAAGCGTCTCTCGCGCATCAAGGGTGGCCGGCTCGCGCTCGCCGCCGCGCCGGGCAAGCTGGTCACCCTCGCCGTCTCCGACGTGCCGCATGACGATCCTGCCGCCATCGCCTCGGGCCCGACCGTGCCCGATCCGAGCACGATGGCCGACGCCCGCGCCATCGTCGCCCGCTACGGGCTGTCGCTGCCGCCGGTGGCGCAGGCGCTGCTCGCCGACGATGCCAGCGAGACGCCCAAGCCCGGCGATCCCGCCTTTACCGGCAGCGAATACCGCATCGTTGCCCGCCCGGCCGACGCCATCGCCGCAGCCGTCAAGGCCGCCGCCGAGGCCGGCTACGAGCCGATCGATCTCGGCCCCGATCTTGAAGGCGAGGCGCGCGACGTCGCCGCCGCCCAGGCCGCCCGTGCGAAGGAACTCAAGGCCGCCGGCCGCCGCGCCGCGCTGATCTCGGGCGGTGAGCTCACCGTCACCATCGCCGGCAATGGCCGTGGCGGGCCGAACCAGGAATTCGCGCTCGCCCTGGCGATCGCGCTCGCCGGCGAGCCCGGCATCGTCGCGCTCTCGGGCGACACCGACGGCACCGATGGCGGCGGCGGCGAAGCGACCGACCCGGCCGGAGCGGTCATCGACGAGACGACGCTGGCGCGCGCCCGCAGCCTCGGCCTCTTTCCCGCCCAATCGCTGGCCCAGAACGACTCGACCGGTTTCTTCTCGGCTCTCGGCGACCTGTTGCAGACCGGCCCGACCCTGACCAACGTCAACGATTGCCGCGTGATACTGATCGATCCAAGAAGCGATTCATGAGCAGAAGCGCACGTCACCGTTCGATTTTGCTGGCCGGAGGGCTGCTCCTGGCCGGCGCCAGCCCGGCGCTGGCCGATCTGCGCATGTGCAACACGACGGGCAGCCGCGTCGGCATCGCCCTCGGCTATCGCGATGCGCAAGGCTGGATCACCGAAGGCTGGTGGAATCTGGCGCCGCGCGCCTGCGAGACCCTGCTGCGCGGCACGCTGGCGGCGCGTTTCTACTATGTCCACGCCGTCGACTACGACAAGGGCGGCGAATGGACCGGCAAATCCGTCATGTGCACGCGCAATAAGGAATTCACCATCCGCGGCATCGAGGACTGCCTGGCGCGCGGCTATGAGCGCTCCGGCTTCTTCGAGGTCGACACCGGCGAGCAGAAGGGCTGGACGATCCAGCTCACCGACACGGCAGGCGCGGCGCCGCGCCCGTGATGCGGCGCAGCAAATCGCTTGCCCTAATCGGTTGAATCGGCGAGGGCTGCCGAAAGCGGCCCAGAAGGCTTTTAAAGGGGGAATGACGCGATGAGGCGGGAACGGCGGATCAAGATCATCGCCACGCTGGGGCCGGCCTCGTCCACCTCGGAGATGTGCGCTGCCCTGTTCAAGGCCGGCGTCGACGTCTTCCGCATCAATATGAGCCACACCCAGCGCGAGGACCTGCCGGCAAGGATCGCGATGCTGCGAGGGCTGGAGAAAGAATTCCGCCGCCCGGTCGGCATCCTCGCCGACCTGCAGGGGCCGAAGCTGCGCGTCGGCCAGTTCGGCGGCGATGGCGGCGTCATGCTGGAGAAGGATGCCCGCTTCATCCTCGACGCCGACACGGCGCCCGGCACAGCCAAGCGCGTGCACCTGCCGCATCCCGAGATCCTCTCGGCGCTGGAGCCCGGCCATCACCTTATCCTCGACGACGGCAAGATCCGCCTCGTCGTCGAGAAGGCTTCGCCCAAGCAGGCCGTGACCAAGGTCGTCGTCGGCGGCCGCCTCTCCTCGCGCAAGGGCGTCAGCCTGCCCGACACCACGATCCCGGTCTCTGCCATGACCGACAAGGATCGCTCGGACGCCGAGGCCGCGGCCGAGGCCGGTGTCGACTGGATCGCGCTCTCCTTCGTGCAGCGGCCGGAGGATATGGCGGACCTGCGCAAGATCGTCCGGGGCCGGGCGCTGGCGCTTGCCAAGATCGAGAAGCCGCAGGCCGTGCTCCGGCTTCAGGAGATCATCGAGGCCTCCGACGCGATCATGGTGGCGCGCGGCGATCTCGGCGTCGAGATGCCGATTGAGAAGGTGCCGGGCACCCAGAAGCGCATCACCCGCATGGCGCGCCGCATGGGCAAGCCGGTCGTGGTCGCGACCCAGATGCTGGAGAGCATGATCACCGCGCCGGTCCCGACCCGCGCCGAGGTTTCCGACGTCGCGACAGCGGTGTTCGAGGGCGCCGACGCCGTCATGCTCTCGGCCGAGAGCGCCGCCGGCCAGTACCCGATCGAGGCGGTCGCGATGATGAACCGCATCGCCGAGGAGGTGGAGAGCGAATCGATCTACCGCTCGATCCTCGAATCGCAGAAGGCCGAGCCGGAGGCGACCGGCGCCGACGCCATCGCCAAGGCCGCGCACGAGATCGCCGACGCGCTGCATCTCAAGGCGATCGCCGCCTGGACCTCCTCGGGCTCGACCGCCCTCCGAATTGCCCGGGAGCGGCCGAACTCGACTGTCGTCGCGCTGACGCCGAACGCCGCCACGGCGCGCCGCCTGACGCTTGTCTGGGGCGTCCACTCCGTGGTGACCAAGGACGCCAGCGACATCGACGACATGGCCTTCCGCGCCTGCAAGTTCGCGGTGCGCGAGCGTTTTGCCGCCGAGGGCGACCGGCTCATCGTCGTCGCCGGCGTTCCGTTCGGCACGCCGGGCGCGACCAACATGGTTCGCATCGCCTTCGTCGCGAAGGAGCATGTCGAGCAGGCGTGATCTGCTCGGCATTCCCCTGCGCCCGCCCCTGCTCTACTGCTTGAGCGGTCAGCCTCTGCGAGTCAGCGACGCCCATGGCCCTCACCGACATCGCCACCCGGACCTATAATCACAGCTGGCGGCTCGACCCGATCATCCGCAGCCTGCTCGACACCGACTTCTACAAGCTGCTCATGCTGCAGATGATCAGGAGCTTCCACCCGGAGGTGCAGGTCACCTTCGGCCTGATCAACCGATCCAAACAGATCCGTCTCGCCGACGTGATCGAGGAAGCCGAGCTGCGCGCTCAGCTCGACCATGCCCGCGAATTGCGCTTCACCAAGAAGGAGCTGATCTGGCTCGCCGGCAACAGCTTCTACGGCAAGACCCAGATGTTCACGCCGGACTTCATCGCCTGGCTCGCCGAGTTCCGCTTGCCGGACTACGAGCTGCGCAAGGTCGACGGCCAGTACGAGCTGACCTTCGCCGGCCCCTGGACCCACTCGATGATGTGGGAGATCCCGGCGCTCGCCATCGTCAACGAACTGCGCTCGCGCCAGGCGCTCAAGACCTGGGATCGCTTTGCCCTCGACGTGCTCTATGCCCGCGCCAAGTCGAAGCTCTGGGACAAGGTCGAGCGGCTGAAGAAGCTGCCGGACCTGCGCATCTCCGATTTCGGCACGCGCCGCCGCCACGGCCATCTCTGGCAGCGCTGGTGCGTCGAGGCACTGAAGGAGGGCTTGGGCCCGACCTTCACCGGCACCTCCAATGTCCTGCTCGCCATGGAGAACGATCTCGAGGCGATCGGCACCAACGCCCATGAATTGCCGATGGTGCTGGCGGCGCTCGCCGACAGCGACGAGGAGCTGAAGCGCGCGCCCTATCGCGTGCTCGACGAATGGCGCCAGGTCTATGGCGGCAACCTCCTGATCGTGCTGCCCGACGCCTTCGGCACCACCGCCTTCCTCGACGATGCCCCATCCTGGCTCGCCGACTGGACGGGCTTTCGTCCCGACAGCGCCCCGCCGATCGAAGCCGGCGAGCAGATCATCGCCTGGTGGAAATCGCAGGGGCGCGATCCCAGGAGCAAGCTGCTGATCTTCTCCGACGGCATGGACATCGACTCGATCGAGGAGGCCTACCGGCATTTCCACGGCCGGGTCCGCACCGGCTTCGGCTGGGGCACCAACCTGACCAACGACTTCGTCGGCTGCTCGCCGGTCGGCACGCCCGATCTCGACCCGATCTCGCTGGTCTGCAAGGTCGTCAGCGCCAATGGCCGCCAGGCGGTGAAGCTCTCCGACAACCCGAACAAGGCGACCGGCGACCCGGCCGAGATCGCGCGGTATCTGCGGGTGTTCGGTGGGGCGGATCGGAAGGCGAAGGCTGTGAGGGTTTAGCCGCTGGCTCTCATCGGCGGCTGGCTTGCGTCGGCGATCGTGGTCCGTCAGGGCCTCGTGGTCGGCCCTAGAAGTCGGCGTCAGCGATCGGCGTCGCGTGGAAGCTGCACAGGCAACAGGAAGCCGAACGCCGTCTTGGCGCGAAAGCGATCGTCCTTCGTTGCCCGATTCATCTGTCCGTCGGAGGATGCCAGGCGCAGCTTTGCTGCGAAACTTTCGCTGTCCTCGGGAGGACTGAACAAATAGCCTTGGCCGATCGGACATCCCATGCCGGCCAGCAGCGCCCGCTGGGCCTCGGTTTCCACCCCCTCCGCCACGACGGCGGTACCGAGGGCGCGACCGAGATCGATGATGGCCCGGACGATGACCATCTTCGAATGACTGGCAGCCAGTTCGGCGACGAAGCTTCGGTCGATCTTGATCTCCGTGACCGGAAATACCTCGAGCAGACGCAGGTTCGAATAACCGGTCCCGAAGTCATCGACGGAGAGGCCGACGCCAAGGTCCCGCAGCTGGTGCATCGCCGCCAGCACGCCGGGCGAGTCGTTGAGAAACATGCTTTCGGTGATCTCGAGCGTCAGCCAGGCCGGTTCGACACCGGCCCTTCGGATCACCCGGTCCACGATCTCCGCCATGTCGCGGTGCAGAAATTCCGTGGCGGACACGTTGACCGAGAAGCGCAGCGGCCTTTCCCTGTATTTGTTGATCTTGCGTGCAAAGGCGGCGACGGCGGCAAGACCGCGCTCGCCGAGATCGAGGAGGAGGCCGATCCGCTCTGCCGCCGCGATGAATCGCCCCGGCGGCAGGACGCCGAACAGGGGGTGGTTCCATCGCATCAGCGCCTCAGCGCCGACCCACTCGCCCGTCACCAAGTCGATCTGGGGCTGGAAATGATGGAAGAACTGGTCGTTTGCGAGAGCAGCCCTTAACTCGCGGGTCAGCTGGACCCGGTTGCGCGCTTCATCCTCATCTTCGCTCTGAAACTGGCGGGGGCCGCTCAGCGGAGCCGATTTCGCTGCATGCAGCGCCGCCCCGGCATTTCGGATGAGGGAGATCGCGTTGCCATTGGGCTGACCGAGCGCATAGCCAACGGCAAAGCGCAGCGAAACATTTGCTCCGGGAACGACGAAGTCCGGGGCGAGCGCGGCGCACACCTCGGCGACGATCGGCGGCCCGCTGGCTTCATGCGCCGGTTCGAAGGCCAGGGCGAACTCATTTGCCCCGATGCGGGCGACGAGAGCAGCGCCGGTCTCGCGCAGTCGGCGACCCGTTTCCATCAGCAGCGCGTCCCCGACATCGAAGCCGTACCCGGCGTTGATGTCGTGGAAGCCGATCACGTCGAGCTTTACGATCATGACCGGGCCGGCGCGTGTCGCGAAACGCCTTTCCGCAGCGACGATGAAAGCCTGTCGGTTGAGACATCCTGTTGCAACGTCGAGATTAGCGGCGCGATCGAGGGCGATCTCTGTCTGGCGCGTCGCCGACACGTCGCGAAGAATGGCGAGATAGAGCAGTTCGTCGCCGATCGTGAATGGTCGGAGGCTGAGGCTGTTCCAAAAGGCCGACCCGTCCTTCCGGTAGTTGCGCAAGGTGACATCGACCGGTTCGGCCGCCCTGATGGCCGCTGCTATACGGGCGACTTCCGGCTGCTCCCGCTCATTGCCTTGCAGGTAGCGACAATCTTTCCCGAGCGTCTCGTGCCGCGCATAGCCCGTCAGCCGTTCAAAGGCCGTGTTCACGTAGATCAGCGGCCCGCTTCCTGCAGAAATCCGGCCGATAGCCACACCATCGGAGAAGTCCTCGACCAGCGTCGGCAGGATCGAGCGGAGCAGGGAGTCCGAGCCGGAGTTCACGCAATTGCCGAGCGGCTTCGGCACGAGCTTGATGAACTTCGGGAGCTCCGCTTCCTTGAAGTCTTTCATGACCCGAGCAATGGCGCGGTTGCCTGTCGCCGGGCAATCCGGGGGCGCGGTCGTTTCGGGACAACCGTCAGCCGATTTCGGCCATAGTGGGTCTCGACCCGTTTCCGGACGTCCGGAATCGTTCGCGGTAGTCTGAGGGCATCGCTCCGATATGAGCGAGAAAGGCGCGGCGCATCGCCCGCGCGGAGCCGAATCCGCTTTTCGCCGCGACTGACTCGATTGGCAGGCGGCTGGATTCCAGCAGAAAGCGCGCGACATCGATCCGCGTGAGATCGACATATTCGGACGGCGCGATTCCCACCTCCTGCGTGAAGACCCGCGTGAAGTTGCGCGGACTCATCGCCGCGATACTCGCCAGAGTGTTGACGGAAAGGTCGGCATCCGGATGGCTCAGGATATACTGCTGGACCTTGTTGAGGCGGCTGCGGTCGATGGCTTGGGCCGCCAGATGCATGCTGAACTGAGACTGGTCCCCCGGCCGCTTCAGGAACACGACCAGGCGACGGGCGACATAAAGCGCCACGTCGCGGCCCAGATCCTCCTCGACCAGCGAAAGGCCGAGATCGATCGCCGCGCTCGACCCGGCGGAGGTGACCATCGCGCCATCTCGGACGAAGACGCGATCACCGTCCACCTTCGCGTCCGGAAATCGCTCGGCCAGGAGCGGCGCATATTGCCAGTGCGTCGCCACGTGGCGGCCGCCGAGGAGCCCGGCGTCACCAAGCAGGAACGCCCCCGTGCAGACCGAGCCGTAGCGCCGTGTCTGCGGAGCCGTCCGGGCCAGCCAGTCGATGACGTCCCTGCCCGGGGCACTGGGAACGCCGACGCTGCCGGCCATGAGAAGCGTGTCGGGATCCTTCGGGCTCCTGAGGTAATCTGAGTCCGGCAGGACCCTGAGTCCCGAGCCGCACCGGATCGGCCCGTCCTCTTCGGCGACGATGCCGACCTCGTAGAACGCCTCGGCTGCGCGCGCATTGGCTTCGGCGAACACGTCCATCAGGCCAGCGAGTTCCAGCGAGTGAACGTTGGAGGGAACGAAGATGGTGATCCGCATGTGGATGTTCCTCGGGCGGCGAGTGCATACGCTGCAGGAAGGTCAGCCCGCACCAGCCTGTGAGAGCGGCCGCCATCGCCGGCCAGGCGCATCTGCCCGCGACAATCAGGCGCTCCGCTGGAGCAGCACCTTAGGCTGGAACCTGCTCGCCGTCCTGCCGCCCCGGCGCCGCCTCCCGATCACCACCTCGCACGATTCCATATGCCGCGATCCTAAGCGCTCGCCGTCAATCCTGCACATGCTCTGAAGGGTTCGGCAGAGGGCCCGAACGCCTCTGCTCGACATAGCCGACCGGGGACAGGGTCAATTCGGTGCGGAGCTTGATCGCCCGGCAAGCCGGAGCCGCAGCCATGCAGAAGCGCTTCCGCTTCCAGCGCATGGCGGCTGTTCCTTGCCGCGCTGCGCAAGTCGGGTATCGTCGAGGTGTTCTCAGGGCGGGTCGAAATTCCCCACCGGCGGTATGCGGCCCCGGCCGTGAGCCCGCGAGCGCCTTTCGCGAGGAAGGGTCAGCAGATCAGGTGCGATGCCTGAGCCGACGGTCACAGTCCGGAAGAAAGAGAACGTGCCGTCGTCCGCGCTCCACCGGCGCGGCGCGCGGCCGTGATCGCCTTGGGTGACGTGTCTGTCGCGAAAGGAGATCACTGTGACACTCGCCCGTTTTGCCTTCATCAAAGCCGCCTGGCACGCCGATGTCGTCGACCAGGCCCTCAAGGGCTTCCTCAAGGTCATCCCTCCCGCTCAGGTCGATGTCTTCGACGTGCCGGGCGCATTCGAGATGCCGCTGCTCGCACGCGACCTCGCCGCGACCGGCCGCTACGCCGCAGTCGCCGCCGCGGCGCTGGTCGTGGACGGCGGCATCTATCGCCATGACTTCGTCGCGCAGGCCGTCGTCGACGGCTTGATGCGGGCCGGGCTCGATACCGGCGTGCCGGTGCTCTCGGTCTCGCTGACCCCGCATCATTACCGGGAGGCGCCGCATCACGCCGAGATCTTCAGGGCGCATTTCGTGACCAAGGGCCGCGAAGCAGCGGAAGCAGCGCTCATGATCGTCCGCACCCGCGCCCGCCTGGCGGCCTGACGGTTCCAATGCACGAGGCTGCCACTCGCGCGATCGAGAGGCAGCCTCGATGGCCGCTAGACCTCGATCAGCAGCGGCCTGTGGTCCGAAACCTCTGGCTGCTCGACGACCGTGAAGGCGATAACCTCGACCGCCTCGTTCACCAGCATGTAGTCGGCATAGCGACCCGGCTTCTTGTAGTGGGATGTCCGGGTATCGGAATGGCCGCGGCCGACGACGAGATCCTTCAGCCCGAGACTGGCCAGAATCCCGAAGGTCTGGCTGTCGGGCTCGACATTGAAATCGCCGCAGACGACGAGCCGGCCACCCGGCTCCGCCACGGCCTGGACCAGGCGGACCAGGCGCTGCGCCTGCGCGAGGCGCTCCGGCGTGTCGATCTTGCCGCGGAGATCTCTCAATCCATGCATGTGCGCGATGGTGATCGACTTGCCCAGATCGAAATCGTGGAGCCGGACGACATGGGCGCTACGCGAGCGCGGATGCTCGCCATAGCCGTCCGGGGAAAAGCCCTTGTGCACAAAGCCCTGCATCTGCCCGACGATCGGAAAGCGGCGGTGCACGAAGGTCGCGAGCCCCCATTGCGATGGCACGGTCTCATCGCCATCCCACAAGATGCCCTGCGCCGCCGGGCAGAAAATCGCGACATGCTCCGGCAGTGCCGCCGATATGTCCTGGAAGAAGTTGGCGCGCTGCGGCAGCACATGATCGCCGTCGCGATAGTCCAGCCAGTCCTTGTTTGCTGCCGGCGTATGGACGACCTCCTGCAGGCAGAGGACATCAGGCGCCTCCCGCGCCAGATACGCGCGCGCCTCCTCGTGCAGTGTCCCGCCCCAGCCATTCAGGCACATGATGCGCAATGCGGTAGTCCTTGTCTGTCTAGCCGATCCGGAACACCTTGCCGGTCCCGGCTTCGCGGAAGAGATCGACCCGCTCGCCGTTCCAGTGATAGGCAAGATGCCGGCCCTGGACGGGATTGCCGGCGAGATCGGGCCAGAACAGCCCGGCGCACTCTCCACCCGGCCGGCGCACGCTCGGATAGGCCACGCCATCCGAGCCGGCGGCGCGCAGCCTCGAACCCAGCGCCTGGCTTTCCGAATAATCGTCAGGCCGCAGCAGCGCGCTCTCCCCAGCCCGCTCGCCGCGCAGATCGTGGAGGGCGGCCTCGATCGACAGTACCAGTTCCCGGAACTGCGAGGTCCAGCCGGGCGGCTCCTTCGTCCGTGCCATGAAGCGGCCATGGTGGTGGATCGTCTCGAACAGCGCCGTCTCGAAGCTTTCGGCGACATAGAGCACGCCGAAGCTGCCATCGCTGAACCGGCTCGGGCGGTCGCGGCTGATATGGGTGAACGGCGCCATCAGCCAGCTCGCGCCCGCCCCGGAGACGCGGCGGGCCGGCGGCACCAGGTCGAGATTGCCGATCGTCTCCATCAGCCGCGGATTGGTCTTCATCTCTGCCAGGATCAGCAACGGCCAGTCGCCGGGGTCGGCGATATCCTCGAACAGGTCGATCGGCGGGAAGGCACTGCGGATGATACGGACCGCCGCCGGCCAGGCGACCGGCGCGACCGGAACGTCGTCCGTGCTCACCAGAGTCCGCGCTCCGCGTCGAGATAGCGCCGCACCCGCATCAGGTCGGTGAGCTCGCCGCCGAGCATGACCTCCAATGCCGACTTGCCGGCGAAGGCCGCGTTGCCCGCCTTGATCCAGGCATAGCCGCGCTGCGGCTCGCGGAAGATCAGGCGCAGCGCCTTGTGGATGCCCATCAGATTGGAGAGCCGCGCCCGCCCGTCGCGGTCGATCCGGCCGATCTCACCCGCCTTCCAGCGCCGATAGCTGCGCACGGGCTGGTCGAGCAGCACGGCGGCCTCGTCGTCGGTCAGCCCCCAGAGCCGGAACAGGTTCACCGAAGCACGGAACATCGCCGCAGCCTCGGCCTCTGTGATCGCAGCAGGCGAGAAGGCATCGGGCGACGTTGGAACCGGCGAGAGCTGGCTCATCGGACAATCTCCATTTGGCATAAGATAGATAAAATGCTGCCAAATGGCAATATGACGCAACGATCGCGTCAATCGGCGTTCAATGCCAGCCCCGATGTCGCCCCGACAATCTGGTCGATCGCATCGACGACGATTTCCGGCGCGGCATGATGCGGCATGTGACCGACACCGGGCAACAGGACGAACCGACCTTGCGGGGCCTGTCGCGCGATCGCCGCGGAGTGGATTGTCGGCGAGACGATGGCATCGCTGTCGCCGGTGATCGCCACCACCGGAACCTTCAGCTCGCGATAGCGCGGCGCCTGCGCGCTGACGAAATCGAAGGTCGCGGCGATGTCCTGGGAGTTCGCCTCGAACACGGCCGGGCGCATCAGCAGGCGGATCTCGCCGGTCTCGATGTAATCAGGCGTTTCCGGTGCCGGTTCGAACACCGAGCGCGCGCCGCCGCTGAGCAGATAGCGCGCCACCGGTACGGCGACGACGCGGCTGAACACCGGCCCGAGCAGCGGCGCTGTGGTGAGGTGATGATACCAGGCGATGCCGCCCGGCCATGGGTGGGTGACCGCACCGAGCAGGATAAGTCCACTCAGCCGCTCCGGCCGGTCGAGGGCAATCCGAGCCGAGGCTGCGCCGCCGAGCGAATGCGCCACCAGCGCGAAGCGCTCGGGAACGATCTGGTCGAGCCCCTGCATCAGCGCCTGCGCCTGCCGTCCCGGGTCGGCCATCGCCCGCCCGGCCAGCCGCTCGCTCCAGCCATGGCCCGGCCGGTCGATGGCGACAACGCGATAATGCGACAGCTCAGGCCCGAGCGTCGCCAGCAGGTCGGCATGGTTGGACGAAGCGCCATGCACCAGCACCACCGTGCCGCGCGATTGTCCGTCGGGCCCCCGCTCGCGATAATGCAGCCGTCCACCTTCGACAGCGACGAATGCACCCCGCGGCGGGTAGCGCTGCTCCACCTCGGCGCGCGTCATCTCGCTGAACAGGGCAAGCCCGCCGGCGACGAGAACGAGAGCGATCAGGGCAAAGCGCAGCATCGACGGTTTACGCGCAGCGAACGGATTCGGTTCTGCGGAAAAAGCGAGTCACGCGTCGCGGCCGTCGACCTCGAGCTTGAGCGATTCGACGGCGTCCTTCACCGCGTCGAGCTGCGGATAGATGGCGAGCGCCCGCCGATAGGCGACCATGGCGCGCTTGTCGTCGCCCTGCTGGCGCAGGATCGTGCCGAGGCCCATCATCGCGCCGTAATGGCGCGGCTCACGCTTCAGCGTCTCGGCGATGTCGAGCAGCGAGCGAATCGGATCACCCGCGAGAAACAGCGCATTGGCCCGCTGATTCCAACCCTCGGCCCAGTCGGGCTCCAGGGTGACGACCCGGTCGAGCAATTCGATCGCCAGCGGCAATTCGCGCGCCTTCAGCGCATCCTGCGCTCTGGTCATCAGGAGATCGGCCGTATCCGACCCCGACCGCGCCCAGCGCCGCTGGATCAGGTTGGCGATTCCCTTCGCCTCCTCCGGCGTCTTGGCGCCGGCAAGCCGCTCGAACAACCGGTCGAGCGTGACGGGGCTGCGCGGCGGTGGCGCTTCCGGCAGGTTGGGCTTGTCGTCGCGATCGGCGTTCGGCACGGCGCCGTCACGCAACGGTTTGTCCTGCGCAAGAACCCCGGGGGCGGCTGCGAGCAGCAGCCCCGGAAGCAGCGCAAGGCGGGCAAGACGAGAGAGTCTCATGCCCTCAAGGTGAGCCCGGCGAAGCGCGGCGTCAATTCACGGCCCAGCGAGATCGCTGGAGAACATGGCCATGCACACGCCAAAAAAGCGGGCCGCACACTGTGCAGCCCGCTCAATCTCGACAAGGAAGCTTCCAGCGCAGCCCGACGGCCGCACGGAACCTCAGCCCTGGCGCGCCTTGAAGCGCTTCTGGACCTTGTTGATGATGTAGACGCGGCCCTTGCGACGCACGAGCTGGTTGTCGCGGTGGCGCGCGCGCAGCGACTTCAGCGAATTGCGGATCTTCATAACCGGTACTCCCATCGGCCCGCCTCGCGGCGAAACCGGTCAAAAAACTGAAGGCGACGCGAACCGGAGGCCGGCTCTCATCGAGCAAACGACATGCGCGCCTGATGCGATGGCCGGCTGTATAAGGATTTTGCCGGGATTGGCAAGGCCCCGGCGCGTTTTTCCGCCTGGTGATCGCGTGCGTCATGCTCTCGTCGCAATCGCATGGCGGCCCTAGCGTCCCGGCCACTGCATACCTAGATTGCGGCGACGGCAGACCTATCAGGGAGCTCTCTCCATGTTCAACGCCAAGTCCCTCCTCGACGCCCTCGTCAATGCGGGCAGCCAGGCTGGCGCCCAGGGCGGCCAGGCCGGCGGGTTGGGCGGCGTGCTCGGCAACCTCGCCCAGCAGGTCCAGCAAGCCGGCGGCGCCGGCGGCCTCGCCGGCATGGCCGGCCAGATCTTCGGGCAGGCCAGCCAGGGCGTGCAGGACGCCGCCCGCAATACCGGCCTGCAGCAAGGTGCGACCGACATCGTCGGTCAGTTCTCCGGCGGCAAGACACCCGAGCAGTTGATCGAGCAGGCCAAGGGCATGCTTGGCGGCAACCAGCTCGCCGCCGGCGCCGTGCTCGGCGGCCTCGGCGCGCTGATCTTCGGCACCTCGGCAGGCCGCTCGATCGCCGGCTCCGCCGCCAAGCTCGGCGGCCTCGCTCTGGTCGGGGGCCTCGCCTACAAGGCCTATCAGAACTATCAGGCCGGCAAGCCGCTGCTCGGCGCAGATCAGCAGGCCGCGCTTCCCGCACCGGCCGGTTCCGGCTTCGAGCCTGAAGCTGCCAAGAACGAGCACGCGCTGGTCTTCATCCGCGCCATGATCGCAGCCTCCGCTGCCGACGGCCATATCGACGATGTCGAGCGCAATGCCATCATCGGCGGGCTGCGCGAGGCCGGGCTCGATGCCGAAGCCAATCAGTGGCTCGCCAACGAGCTGGCGAACCCGGCGAGCGTGGATACGCTGGTCGAGGGCGCCGAGACGCCCGAGCTCGCGGCGCAGATCTATACTGCTGCCCGGATCGCCATCAATCCGGATACCCCGGCCGAGAAGGACTTCCTCGCCGGCCTCGCCGGCTCGCTCGGCCTCGATGCCGAGCTGGTCGCGAACATCGATGCAGCCGCGAGCGCCGCGAAGGCCTGACCGGTAACGCAGGTCTGCAGTGCGCCGGGCATGGATTGACCGCCCGGCGCGCCGAGCCGTCCAATGCGGCATGCAGTCACCAAATCCGCATTGGTCGGCGCGCCTGCCGTTCTACTATGGCTGGCTCGTCATCGGCATCGCCTTCGTCACCATGGCGGTGGCGGTCAACGCTCGCACGGCCTTCTCGCTGCTGCTGCCGCCGCTGATCGGCGAATTCGGCTGGGATCGTGGCCTCGCCTCGGGCGCGTTCTCCTTCGGCTTCCTGCTGTCGGCCGTGACCAGCACCTTCGTCGGCCGCATGATGGACAAGCATGGCCCGCGCGTGGTCATCGAGACCGGCGTGGCGATGCTGGCAGCGGGCATGTTGATCGCGCCTGCGATCGGCGCGGCCTGGCACCTCTATCTGACGCTTGGCGTCCTCGTCGGCTGCGGCGCCAACCTGATGAGCTTCTCGGCGCAGTCGCTGTTCCTGCCCAACTGGTTCGTGCGGCGCCGGGCCTTCGCCATCAGCATCGCCTTTTCCGGCGTCGGCTTCGGCGCGCTGCTGCTCCTGCCCTGGCTGCAATCGATCATCAGCCGGGACGGCTGGCGCGCGGCCTGCTGGATCATGGGGCTGCTCGTCCTGTTCCTCCTCGGCCCGCTCAACCTGCTGGTTCGGCGCCGGCCGCAGGATCTCGGCCTGCAGCCGGACGGCGAGACTGCCCCGGCGGGCACCGTCGCCGCGCAACGCAAGGCGGCGGTTGTCGATCCGGCCTGGGTCGCGGTCGACTGGACGCTGGCGCGGGCACTGCGCACGGCCCGCCTCTGGTGGATCATGATCGGCTATTTCTGCGCGCTCGTCGCCTGGTATGCCGTCCAGGTCCACCAGACCAAGTACCTGATCGAGGTCGGTTTTTCTCCGCTCATGGCGGCTTGGGCGCTGGGGCTGGTCAGCGCCGTCGCCATCCCCGGCCAGATCGCGCTCGGCGCCCTGTCGGACCGGATCGGCCGGGAATGGATCTGGATGATCGGCTGCCTCGGCTTTGCCATCTGCTATGCCGCGCTGATCGCGCTGGAGCACACCCCCTCGCCCGTGTTGCTCTATGTGATGGTGATCACGCAGGGCTTCCTGGGTTATGCGATCACCTCGGTGCTGGGGCCGATCGTCTTCGAGATTTTCGAGGGGCCGCATTTTGGCGCGATCTTCGGGACGGTCACGGTGGCGCTGCTCGGTGGCGGCGCCGCCGGACCCTGGCTTGCCGGCACGATCCACGACGCCACCGGCAGCTACCGCCTCGCTTTCCTGCTGGTCATCGCCTGCTGCTTCATCTCGGCGGCAGCGATCTGGCTGGCAGCGCCGCGCAAGGTCCGGCTGGTGCCGGGTCGCGTCAAGTCGTCCGGCTGATCAGGGCGCGCGCTTGACGCCCTGGTCGTCCTCGAACACCGGCCGGAAGAAGCTGCGCTCATAGCTGACGATGAAGCGGTGCTTCTCGTTCTCGGCGACCACCGCGAGGCACTCGGCGTCCTTGAACGAGGCCTCGCGATAGGCCTCGTACTCGGCGAAGGACGGGAAGCTGAACATTGCCAGCGCGACGTTCGAGGTCCCTTCCGACGGCATGAAATATCCGTGGTGCTTGCCGCCGAAGCGCTCGACCAGGCGGATCCAGGCCTTGCCATAGGCTTCGAAGGCCGGGAGCTGGTAGGGGTCGACGATGTAGCGCAGATGGCAGGTGATCATCTTCAGGCAGCCTTCGCGTTCTTCAGGAACTCGCCCATCCGCCCGAGCGCACGTTCGATGTTCTCCAGCGAGTTGGCATAGGAGAGGCGGATGTAGCCTTCGCCATGCACGCCGAAATCCGGCCCGCCGATCGTGGCGACGCCAGCGTCCTCGAGCAGGGCCGAGGCCAGCTTCTTAGCCTTCCAGCCGGTCTGCGACACGTTCGGAAAGGCGTAGAAGGCACCCTTCGGCACGATGCAGGAGACGCCCGGCAGCGCGTTGAGCCCGGCGACCACCGCCTTCCGACGTCGGTCGAACTCCGCCAGCATCATCGCGACCGCATCCTGCGGGCCGGTCAGTGCGGCGAGCCCCGCCCATTGCGCCGGGGCGTTGACGCAGGAATGCGAGTTCACCGCGAGCTTGCGGGCGTTGTCGTAGAGCGGCTTCGGCCAGACCGAGAAGCCCATGCGCCAGCCGGTCATGGCATAGGTCTTCGACCAGCCATTGAGCAGGATCAGCCGGTCGCGGATCTCGGGATAGCTCAGCAGGCAGACATGCTTCTCCCCGTCATAGAGCATCTGGTCGTAGATCTCGTCCGACATCACGGCGACATCGGGGAAGCGGGCGAGGCCGGCGACGAGCTTGTCGACCTCGGCCTTGGGCGTGACGCCACCGGTCGGGTTGGCGGGCGAGTTGACGATCAGCAGCCGCGTCTTCGGCGTGATCAGCGACAGAGTCTCCTCCGCGGAGAAGGCAAAGCCGTTCTCCTCGCGGATCGGCACGGGCACCGGCGTCGCGCCGGTATACTCGATCATCGAGCGATAGATCGGGAAGCCTGGATCGGGATAGAGGATCTCGGCGCCGGGCTCGCCGAACATCAGGATCGCCATGAACATGGTGACCTTGCCGCCCGGCACGATCATCACCTCCTCAGGCGAGACATCGACCGAAAAGCGCTTATGCAGGTCGGCGGCGACGGCCTCGCGCAACGGCAGGATGCCATTGGCCGGCGTGTAGCCGTGATGACCGTCGCGCAGCGCCTTGACCGCCGCCTCGACGATATGCTCCGGCGTCGGGAAATCCGGCTGGCCGATGCCGAGATTGATGATGTCCTTGCCCTGGCGCTGCAATTCGGTGGCGCGAGCGAGCACGGCGAAAGCGTTCTCCTCGCCGATCCGGCCAAAGGACGGGACGACATGCAGCGTCATGGCAGTTTCCTCTTCACGTGCGGCGCCAGCGGTTGCGCCTTTCCCACTCTCTTCCGTGCAAAGCACCGAGCTGGCAAGAGGACCGCGCCGACCGCCATCACGACACGCAAGGCCCTGCAGCGCATCTCGACATCAGAGAGCCGCAATGCAATCCTGACGTTCATAAGGACGGCCGGATCCGCGGCTTCGCCAGCGCTTGCCTCGACCGCGACCGTTTGGGGGGCGAAACATGGCAAAAGCGACGACATCCGGAAAGCCGCCGGCGGAACGCGCCAGCGAGGCTCAAAAGCCGATCGAGCCGGTGACCCCGGCGGAAGCAGCGGCCAAGATCGGTGCGGAACCTGCCCCGGCCCCGATCGAGATGCCGTCCGATACGGTCGCCGACGTCGACGCCCCCGTAATCCGGATCGCCAATCGTAGTTTCAGCGCTAGTCCCAAGAAACTCTCGGGGCGCAGGCTGGATGTCCTGCCGGACCTGCCGGATATCCGCGACCGCATCTACCAGCCTCATCTGCGGGCTTTGAGACCGAGCCGGTATCCGTCGATCCCCTTCAAGATCCGCGATCAGGGCAGCAGCAACAGCTGCACGGGCTATGCGCTCGCCCATGCCGTGGACATGCTGCTGCATCGTGCCGGTCTCGACGCGCCGGCGATCAGCGTCAGCGCCCGCATGCTGTACGAAATGGCCAAACTCAACGACGAGTGGACCGGTACCCGCTACGAGGGGTCGAGCATTCGCGGCGCGATCAGCGGCTTCTACCGCAACGGCGTCTGCACCCAGGGACTGGTCGACGACGATGCTACCGATCCGTGGATCCTGACCTATGAAATCGGCAAGGAGGCGCGCCAGAACCGGATCGGCGCCTACTACAGATTGATGCCGGATCTCGCCGACTATCACGCCGCCCTCGACGAGATCGGCGTCATCGTCGCCTCCGCGCAGATTCACTCAGGCTGGGCCAAGCCGGAAAAGAATCAGATCGTGCCGAGCGGCGTGTCCGCCGGTGGCCACGCCTTCGCCATCGTCGGCTATGACGCGACCGGCTTCTGGGTGCTGAACTCCTGGGGCAGTTCCTGGGGCGATGACGGCATTGCCCACTGGTCGTACGAGGACTGGGCCGCGACCGTGATGGATGCCTGGGTGCTTCAGCTCGGCGTCCACGCTCCGACCGCCTTCAGCGCCTTGCCGCGACGCACGCTCGCCAATGCCGGCCTGCTCAAGGAGGCCGCCGCGTCCCCGGTCCGGACGGATATCGTCGGCCATTTCATCAATATCGACGACGGCGCCTACGTCACCGGCGGCCGCTACTATTCGCCGACGCCGGCTGAAATGACCGAGACCGTCAAGCGCCTCGTCGATCCCACATCGAACGAGGGGCAGGGTTACCAGCATCTCGTCATCTACGCCCATGGCGGCCTGAACAGCACCAGCGACGAAGCCAACCGGATCGCCACGTGGAAGCGAAACGCGGTCTTCAGCCGCAACGGGATCTATAACTTCCATCTGATGTGGAACACCGAGGCGATCGGCGAGGTCTTCGGCAAGATGTCCGAGGCGCAGGATGGACGCGTCGCCGGCTTTCTTGGCGACCTCGCCCTCGAGACGCTGCTGCGCCCTCTCGGTCTGCGAGCCTGGCGCAACATGAAGCAGGATGCCACCATGTCCTTCGCCAAGAGCACGAGCTACGATGGCGGCTTCTACGGGCTGAAGCCGCTGCTCCAGGGTCTCGACAAGGCCGGCAAGCGGCCAGTGCTGCACCTGGTCGGCCACAGCGCCGGCTCGATCATGCTGGGCGAACTGCTGGCCGCGATGTCCCGCTTCGGCCTGTCGCAGCTCGAGCTCGGTTCGATCCACCTGATGGCGCCGGCCTGCACCACCGAGTTTTTCCAGGAGACTTATGCACGCTATCTCGCCAAGCCCGGCGGACCGGCGCTGACGGACAGGATCTACCTCTACAATCTCGATGACGAACGCGAGCGGAACGATGTCGTCGGCTGGGGTGGGCCGTTCGGCTACGGTCGTTCGCTCCTCTATCTCGTCTCCCGCGCGTATGAGGAGAAAGCCAATATGCCATTGGCCGGCATGCAGCGCTTCCGCGACGAATTGGGACCCTCAAACAAGATCCGGATCGACTATTCGTCGAGCGCGAACGATAAGCTCGGCCTGACCCGCTCGACCAGTCATGGCGGCTTCGACAATGACGTTGCCACGCTGACGACCATCATGACGCGGATTCTTGGCAAGACCCCGAAAAAGCCTCCGACCAGCGACGAACTGACGGGCTATTGAAAGCCGGCCGTCGGTCTGCAGATACGGCCCGACCCACATCGATGCGGCGTGGCATGTGAATTCGGGTCGGCGATTTGCCGCTCTCACGGCGCGCGGCTGCGCTGCCTGGGAGGCAGGGGCGCATTTGGAACACTTGCAAACTGCGCCGCAGCGACCTTTGCTGGCGAGGGCGCCAACCAAGCGATTGGCACGGCGCTTCAAGTCGTTGTATGCAGCATACAGCAACTGCGGCAAGGGTTCTTGCCACTTCGCCTCCGATCGGCATGACCTGCCGGTCAAATCGATTTAAAGACGATGCCGAAGCGGCGCGAAGGCCGCCTGGCTGCGAGAGGGAATGACGGGATGGCCAAGACGCCGACGAGCAAGACGCCTGGGAAGAAGCCGGTCCGCAAGATCAAGCCGGAGCAGTTGCGCTCGAAAGCCTGGTTCGACAATCCCGCCAATGCCGACATGACCGCGCTCTATATCGAGCGCACCATGAATTTCGGTCTGTCGCGCGAGGAGTTGCAGTCCGGCCGCCCGATCATCGGCATCGCCCAGACCGGCTCCGACATCGCCCCCTGCAACCGCCATCATCTCGAGCTCGCCTCCCGCGTCCGCGACGGCATCCGCGAGATGGGCGGCATTCCATTCGAGTTCCCGATCCATCCGATCCAGGAAACCTGCAAGCGGCCGACCGCCTCGCTCGACCGCAACCTGCAGTATCTCAGCCTGGTCGAGATCCTCTACGGCTACCCGCTCGACGGCGTCGTTCTGACCACCGGCTGCGACAAGACCACGCCGGCCCAGATCATGGCCGCCGCGACGGTCGACATCCCGGCGATCGCCCTGCCCGGCGGGCCGATGCTGAACGGCGACTTCCGCGGCGAGCGCACCGGCTCGGGCACGATCGTCTGGAAGGCGCGCCAGATGATGGCGGCCGGCGAGATCGACTATCGCGGCTTCGTCGATCTTGTTGCCTCGTCCGCGCCATCCGCGGGTCATTGCAACACCATGGGCACGGCCTCGACCATGAATGCGCTCGCCGAGGCGATGGGCATGACCCTACCCGGCGCCGCCGCAATCCCGGCACCCTATCGCGACCGTTACGAGATGGCCTATCTCACCGGCCGCCGCATCGTCGAGATGGTCTGGGAGAACCTGATCCCCTCGAAGATCCTGACACGCGAAGCCTTCGAGAACACCATCGTCATCAATTCGGCGATCGGCGGCTCGACCAATGCCCCGATCCACGTCAACGCCATCGCCAAGCATATCGGCGTCAAGCTCGACAACGAGGACTGGACCAAGATCGGCTACGACACGCCGCTCCTGGTCAACATGCAGCCCGCGGGCGAGTATCTCGGCGAGGACTATTACCGGGCCGGCGGCCTGCCCGCCGTCATCGCCGAGCTGCTCGAGAAGGGCAAACTCAAGCCGGCGATCACCGCCAACGGCCGCACCCATGAGGAGAACTGCAAGGGCTTCTTCGCGATCAATCGCAACGTCATCAAGAGCTACGACGAGCCGATGAAGAAGGAGGCCGGCTTCCTCAACCTCTCCGGCAACCTGTTCGACTCGGCGATCATGAAGACCTCGGTGATCACGCCGGAGTTCCGCAAGCGCTATCTCGAGAACCCGAAGGATCCGATGGCCTTCGAGGGCAAGGCCGTCGTCTTCGACGGGCCGGAGGATTACCATCACCGCATCGACGATCCGGCGCTGGCGATCGACGAGCATACGGTTCTCTTCATCCGCGGCGTCGGCCCGGTCGGCTATCCCGGCGCGGCCGAGGTGGTGAACATGCGGCCGCCGGATTACCTGATCAAGAAAGGTGTCACCGCCCTCGCCTGCGTCGGCGACGGCCGCCAGTCCGGCACCTCGGGCTCGCCCTCGATCCTCAACGCCTCGCCGGAAGCGGCGACCGGCGGCGGGCTGGCGCTGCTCAAGACCGGCGACAAGGTCCGCATCGACCTGAAGAAGCGCACCGCCAACATCCTGATCTCGGACGAGGAGCTGGAGAAGCGCCGCGCCGAGCTCAAGGCGGCCGGCGGCTACAAGTATCCGAAGAGCCAGACGCCCTGGCAGGAGATCCAGCGCAAGATCGTCGACGAACTCTCCGAGGGCATGGTGCTGAAGCCGGCGGTCAAGTACCAGAAGATCCACAAGAAGTTCGGCATTCCGCGCGACAACCACTGACACGGCACAGGGGCGGCGGCGGACCTCCTGCCGCCGGCCATTCCTAACGCGCATCCCGGCTCGCCGGCCGATGCGCGCAAGCGGGGCTGACAAATCGGCTCAGGGACGACAGTATGACGCCCCTGAGCTTATTTGAAACGATTTAAAATGGCTTACACCCCGCAAGTCGACGCGTTTCGCCAACTTCACGCATCCGGCTGCTTCGTCATGCCGAACCCTTGGGACGAGGGCTCGGCTCGCTGGCTGCGTGGCCAGGGCTTCAAGGCTCTTGCTTCGACCAGCGCCGGCTTCGCCTTCACGCAAGGACGTGCCGACCAGGACGTGCCGCGCGACATGATGCTGGCCCATCTCGCCGAACTGGTGAAGGCGGTGCCCGATCTGCCGATCAATGCCGATTTCGAGAATGGCTATGCCGACACGCCCGACGGCGTCGCGGCCAATGTCAAGCTCTGCATCGCGACCGGCGTTGCCGGCCTCTCGATCGAGGACGCCACCGGCCGCGCCGATGAGCCGCTCTATCCCTTCGAGCTCGCCGTCGAGCGCATCCGGGCCGCCCGCCGCGCCGTCGACGAGACCAGCACCGGCGTCGTGCTGACGGCCCGCGCCGAATGCTTCCTCACAGGCCACCCCGACGCGCTGAACGAGTCGGTGCGGCGCATCGAGGCCTACGCCGAGGCCGGCGCCGATGTGCTCTACACCCCCGGCCCGAAGACGGTCGCCGACATCAGCGCCATCGTCACGGCCGCCGGCGGCAAGCCCGTCAACACGCTGGTCTATGGCGATGTCGGCCTCAGCGTCTCCGATATCGCCGCCACCGGCACGCGCCGCATCTCGATCGGGGCGGCTCTGGCGCGCGCCGCCTGGGCCGCCTTTATCGAGGCGACGCGCCTGATCAAGGACGAAGGCAGCTTCAAGGGCTTCGCCGGCAATGGCGCCTCGGCCCCGCTCAACCCGTTCTTCCGCGACGATCTCAAGGCGCGCTCGTGAGCGGGCAGCTTCTCCTTGCCCCGGAATGGCTCGGCAAAAGCGGGCTCTGGCAGGTCGACGCCAAGGGCAAGTGCAAGCCGGTCGACGCCGAGGATGTCGGCCTGTCCGATGCCCTCGCCGACCGGCTGGAGAGCTGGATGGATACCTTCGACGCGATCTATGACGAGGCGAACGAGGCCGCCTCCGATTTCGCCGACGAGGCCGAGCGCATTGCCTGGGAGGAGGAAGGCACGGAGCTCGCCGCCGCCATCGCTGCCGAGCTCGGCCCGGACTGGCATATCACCCACGACTTCACCGCCTGGCGCAGGACGATCAAGGCATGACGACGCTGAACTGGACGCCTCGCCCCTTTCCGCCGGCCAAGGTGCTGCAGGGCCACTATAGCCGGCTGGAGCCGCTCGACCCGGCCCGCCATCTCGACGACATCTGGCAGGCCATGGACGGCCATGAATCGGTCTGGGACTGGCTGCCCGCGACGCTTCCGCCGAGCCGCGACGCCTATCGCGAACTGCTGACGTCGATGGTGGACAAGGCCGGCATCATCCCCTTCGCCGTGATCGACGAGGCCGACGGCAAGGCCAAGGGCCATCTCTGGATGATGGAGATCCGGCCCGAGCACGGCGTCTTCGAGGTCGGCTGGATCACTTATTCGCCCTCAATGCAGCGCACCCGCATGGCGACGGAAGCGGTCTATCTCGTCGGCGACTATGGCTTCTCGCTCGGCTATCGCCGCTATGAGTGGAAGTGCAACAACCGCAACGAACCTTCCAAGCGCGCCGCGCAGCGCTTCGGCTTCCAGTATGAAGGCCTTTTCCGCCAGCATCAGGTGGTCAAGGGCGAAAACCGCGACACCGCCTGGTTCTCGATCCTCGACGGCGAGTGGCCCAAGGTCGGGCAGGCCTTCAGGAACTGGCTCGCGCCGGAGAACTTCGACGCCCAGGGCCAGCAGAAGACCTCCCTGGCCGATTGCATGAAGACGGCCGGAGCCGCCTGAGATGGCCCTTCGTCGCGCCACGATCGACGACATTCCGGCGATCGTCGCGCTGACGCAGGCCGCCTATCTGCCGAACGAGAGCATCATCGGCGTGCCCTCGCTGCCCCGCCTTGCCGACTACCATCAGGTGCTGGCCGAGGACGAAATCTGGCTCGCCGAGAGCGAGGGGACGCTGGACGGTGTCCTCGTGCTCGAGGACGAACCGGCGAAGTTCACGCTCTGGAGCATCGCCGTCTCGCCGGCCGCCACCGGCAGGAAGATCGGCTCGCAACTGATGGACTTCACCGAGGAGCGGGCCAGGGCGCTCGGCCATGACGCCGTCCACCTCTACACCCACGAGAAGCTCACCGACCGCATCGGCTGGTACGAGCGCCTCGGCTACCAGACCACCCATTTCGAGGATCTGCCGGATCGCCGGCTGATCCATATGCGAAAAAGCCTTCGATAACCGGGAAACCAAGGGAAGAAACGACATGGCAGGACGTTTGAAGGGTAAGGTCGCGGTCGTCACCGCTGCCGGCCAGGGCATCGGGCGCGCCATCGCCGAGGCCTTCGTGGCCGAGGGTGCGACCGTCTGGGCCACCGACAAGGACGTCGCCTTGCTAGACGGCATCCCGAAGGCGAAGAAGCGCAAGCTCGACGTGCTCTCGACCAAGGCGGTCGAGGCCTTCGCCGAAAAGGTCGGCACCATCGACATCCTCGTCAACGCCGCCGGCTTCGTCCATCACGGCACCGTGCTCGACTGCGACGACAAGGCCTGGGAGTTCTCCTTCGACCTCAACGTCAAGTCGATGCACCGCACGATCAAGGCCTTTGTCCCCGGCATGCTCGCCGCCGGCAAGGGTTCGATCGTCAATATCGCTTCGGGCGCCGGCTCGGTGCGCGGCATCCCGAACCGCTATGTCTACGGCGCGACCAAGGCGGCGGTGATCGGCCTGACCAAGGCGGTCGCAGCCGACTTCATCAAGAAGGGCGTTCGCGCCAACGCGATCTGCCCCGGTACGATCCAGTCGCCCTCGCTCGACCAGCGCATCGTCGACCTCGCCAAGGTGACCAAGACGACTGAAGCAGCCGCCCGCCAGGCCTTCATCGATCGCCAGCCCATGGGCCGGCTCGGCACCGCCGAGGAGATCGCCTGGCTCGCCGTGTATCTCGCCTCCGATGAGTCCAGCTACACCACCGGCCAGATCCACCTCGCCGATGGCGGCTTCGCGCTCTGATCAGCGCAGGAGAAGCGCCATGCACGTCCTGATCAGCGGCGCCGCCGGCATGATCGGCCAGAGGCTCGCCGCGCGCATCGCCCGCGAGGGCGCCTGTGCCGGCACGCCGCTGACCCGGCTGACGCTGACCGACGTGGTGACGCCACCGCGCCCGGCCGGCTTCGACGGGCCGATCGAGGCCCGCACCGAGGATTCGAGTTCGGCGGCAGTCGCGGTCGAGCTCGCGGCCTTGCGGCCCGACATCGTCTTCCACCTCGCCGCGATCATCTCCGGCGAGGCGGAGCGCGATTTCGACAAGGGCTACCGCATCAATCTTGACGGCATGCGCAATCTGCTGGAGGCGATCCGTCAGGAGAGCGCGAAGAACGGCCCGTATGTGCCCAAGCTCGTCTTCTCCTCGTCCAGCGGCATCTTCGGGGCCCCCTTCCCCCCGGCGATCTCCGACGAGTTCCATGTCACGCCGCTGACCAGCTACGGCGCGCAGAAGGCGATCGGCGAGCTCCTGCTCGCCGACTATTCGCGCCGCGGCTTCGTCGACGGCGTCGGCATTCGCTTCCCCTCGATCGTGATCCGCCCGGGCAAGCCCAACGCCTCGGCCGGCGGCTTCTTCTCCGGCATCATCCGCGAGCCGCTGCAAGGCCAGGAGGCGCTGCTGCCGGTCGCGGACGACGTTATCTTCACCCATGCCTCGCCGCGCTCGGCCGTCGGCTTCCTGCTGCACGGCGCCTCGCTCAGCCGCGAACAGCTCGGCCCGCGTATCAACCTCAGCATGCCGGGCGTCTGCGTCACCGTCGGCGAGCAGATCGAGGCGCTGCGCCGCATCGCCGGCGACAGGGCGGTGAAGCTGATCCGGCGCGCGCCTGACAAGGCGGCCGCCGACATCGTCAAGGGCTGGCCGACGCGCTTCGATGCGAAGCGCGCATTGTCGCTCGGCTTCACGGCCGAGCAGGATTTCGACGAGATCATCCGCGTCCATATCGAGGACGATCTCGGCGGCCGCCTACCCAACTAAATGCAAGAAGCGAAAGATCGGACAAAGACATGCATATCCTCGTCATTGGCGGCGCCGGCATGGTCGGCCGCAAGTTCATCGAGCGCCTGGCGCGAGACGGCGGCCTCGGCGGCAAGGCGATCGACAAGGTGACCGCGCAGGACGTTTTCCCCGCCTCGGCGCCGGCGAACGCACCCTTCGCCTTCGAATCGCTGACCTCCGATCTCTCGCAGCCCGGCGAAGCCGAGAAGCTGATCGCCTCGCGCCCCGAGCTGATCGTGCATCTCGCCGCGATCGTCTCGGGCGAAGCCGAGGCCGATTTCGACAAGGGCTACCGCATCAATCTCGACGGCACGCGCTATCTCTTCGACGCCATCCGCCTTGTCGGCGACGGCTACAAGCCGCGCGTGATCTTCACTTCCTCGATCGCCGTCTTCGGCGCGCCCTTCCATGACAAGATCGAGGACGAGTTCTTCACCACGCCGCTGACCAGCTACGGCACGCAGAAGGCGATCGGCGAGCTCCTGCTCAGCGACTATTCCCGCCGCGGCTTCTTCGACGGCGTGGGCATCCGCCTGCCGACGATCTGCGTCAGGCCCGGCGCGCCGAACAAGGCCGCCTCCGGCTTCTTCTCCAACATCATCCGCGAGCCGCTCAACGGCCAGGAGGCGGTGCTGCCGGTTTCCGACCAGGTCCGCCACTGGCATGCCTCGCCTCGCTCGGCGGTCGGCTTCCTCGTCCACGCCGCGACGATGGACACGAACGCGATCGGCCCGCGCCGCGCGCTGACCATGCCGGGCTACTCCGCTACCGTCGCCGAGCAGATCGAGGCGCTGCGCAAGGTCGCCGGCGAGAGCGTCGTCAAGCGCATCAAGCGCGTGCCCGATCCGGTGATCGACGCCATCGTCGCCGGCTGGCCGCGCAATTTCGACGCGAAGCGCGCGCCGGCGCTCGGCTTCAAGGCGGAATCGAGCTTCGAGGAGATCATCCGCGCCCATATCGACGACGAGCTCGGCGGCACCTTCGTCGCGTAACGACCGGACTCCACAGTCATGCTCGCCCTTGTGGCGAGCATCCACGTCTTGAACACCGCAATGCAGGAAGACGTGGATGGTCGGGACAAGCCCGACCATGACGGAATGAGGCGAACCTCTCTCAGGGCAGCTTCTTCAGCATCAGCGGTGCGCCGACGGCCGGGTCCTTGCGCCATTGCCCGCCTTCGAAGACCAGCTCGATCTTGTGGCCCTTGCGGGCGATCAGCTCGAGCCGGCCGGCCTCGTAGCGCCAGGCGACCGGCGAGAATATCGTCAGCCCAGTGTCCGGACAAAGCCCGTCGAAGCTTGTCGTGTAGGCTCCCGCATTGGCGGAGGGCGAGGTCGAGAGCACGAGCTTGCAGACATCGCGGCCGACCTGCCGCATCACGGTATAGCGCCCGGGCACCGTCGTCGCAGCGGGCGCGCTGGCCGGATCGACCACGGTTGGGCGTGCCGCCGCTGTTGCCGCAAGCTCGGCCCCTCCTGGCGCCGGGCGCTGTTGCGCCCGCACATGGCCCGTCGGATCGAGCCCGTAGTCCGCCCCGTCGCTGCCCTTGCCGCGCCGCCCCGGATCGGCCCTGCCGCTGAAGACGATCACCGGCTTGCCATGGCCGTCGAGCAGCCTTGGAGCGCCATCGACCACATCCCAGGCGACGACCCCGGTGAGGATCGGCAGGGCCCGCCGACACGTCGCCGGGAATCTGACCTGGCGCCCCTGCCCGGCCGCCTCGGTGCCGAACGTCACCGTGCACTCGCGCGCCGCACCGAGCTTGTCGAGGTCCCAGGCGCCGATGAACGGCTTCAGCGCCTCGGGCGCCTTCTCGGCGCCGCGTGGCAACGCCTGCGTCTGCGCCACCGCCGGCGAGACGGCGAGCAGTGCCAAAGCGGCGATCGCTACGCTCGGCCGCATCCAGTGCATTCCAGTCGTGATCAGGCTTTTGTCCATGGCGTCTCGGCAACCGGTGTCAAAGGACCCTTGCCATCGAACCATGAAACCAGATTGTCGACCAGAAGCTGACCCATCTGTTCGCGCGTATGCACGGATGCCGAGCCGACATGCGGCAAGAGCACGATATGATCCATTGCGATCAGCTCGGCCGGGACGCGCGGCTCGTCCTCGAACACGTCGAGGCCGGCGGAGAGGATGGTCTTGGCCTTCAGCGCCTCGATCAGCGCCTGCTCGTCGATCACCGTGCCGCGGCCGACATTGACGACGATGCCGTTCGGGCCGAGCGCCTTCAGCACCTCGGCATTGATGATGTGGTAGGTCGACTCGCCGCCCGGCGCGACCGAGACCAGCGTGTCGACATCCTGAGCCATTTCGACCAGCGAGGGGTAGTAGCGGTAGGCGACGTCGGCCTGGCGCGAGCGGCCGTGATAGGCGATCGGCACGTCGAAGGCTTCGAGCCGGCGCGCCACCGCCTTGCCGATCCGGCCGAGGCCGACGATGCCGATCTTGCGCTTGCGCAGCGAGGTGGTGAGCGGATAGGCGCCCGAGAGCCACTTGCCGGCGCGCAGATAGCGGTCGACCTGCGGCAGCTGGCGCACGGTGGAGAGCAGCAGGCCGATGGCAAGATCGGCGACCTCGTCGGTCAGCACATCCGGCGTGTTGGTGACGATGATCCCGCGCTTGCCGGCGGCGACGGCATCGACATTGTCGTAGCCGACGCCAAAATTCGAGACGACTTCCAGCTTCGGCAGCGCATCGAACAGCGCGTCGTCGATCCGTACATGCGCGCCGCCGCCGGCGACGCCGCGCACCCGGTCCTTGACGGCTGCCAGAGCCGCCGCGCGGTCCTGCTCCTTCCAGAGCTCGTGCACGATGAAGCGTGCCTTCAGCTGGTCGGCGGCATAGGCCATCAGCGGCCCGGTCATGATGATCTCGATCTTGCTCTGCGCGGTCATGGCCCTGCTTTCCTGGAACGCCTGCGTGACTTGATTTCAAATTCTTAAAACGATTAGATCAACCTAGCGACCCGCATGTCGCCGGGGAATTCCCACAGCCGCAGACAGGGCTGCTCGCAGAGCCGGTTATGCCATCGCGGCTCCGCTGTCGATTCAACCCGATATAGTATGATTTAATCACGCGGTTTTGCCTGCATCTGCATCAGCTCGACCGGCGAGCAGACGCAAGGTGCTGTTCAGGCTGTCGATCACCAGCCCACTCATCCGCGCTGCCGCCAAGTCGCCGTCGCGTTGTACGATCGCGTCAAGAACGCGTTCGTGATCGACCAGGGAAGCGGTGAAGAAGAACTGGTCGTCCGGAGCCTTGAGAAAGAGCGACCACTGGATCGTCGCGCAAACCGCAGGCGCGAGGCACTGCAGCGGTGGATTGCGGGTCGCGGCGAAGATCGCCTCGTGGAAGGCAAGATCGGCATTGACGGTCGGCTCGGCATAGGGCGGGTTTTCGGCCATGCCGCGAAAGGCCGCCTCGATCCGGCGCAGATCGGCATCGCTGCGCCGCTGCGCCGCCAGCCGGGCTGCGCTGGGCTCGACGAAGAGCCGAAGCTCGAACAGGTCGCGGATGAATTTCTCGTTGGGATCGGCCTTGAAGTGCCAGGCGAGCACATCGGGGTCGAGCAGATTCCAGGTCTCGCGTGGCGCCACCCGCGTGCCGCTCTTCGGCCTGGCCTCGACCAGCCCCTTGCCGGACAGAAACTTCACGGCCTCGCGATAAGCGGTGCGCGAGACCGAGATCTCGCCCTTCAGATCGTCCTCGTTCGGCAGCAGCGCTCCCGCGGGCGAGGCGCCGGTGATGATTGCGACCGCGAGCCTGTGCGCAACCTGGCTGAACAGCCGGTCGGGATTGAGCCTCGTCGCGCGCACTTTGACATGAAGCTGCATCGAACCGCGCTTTCCTCCGTGATCGCCAGCCTGCGAGAGCTCGCTCCGCGGCCGGTCCAGCGCTTGACACGCCTGTTTCTATCGTATGACTTTATCCGGGAACGAGGTTGACGCAACAGGCGGCTCGCCTGGGTTGGGTGGCCTCGTCTCGATCGGCCGTCAGAAGCCGATGTTCTGCAACGCCGCCGGCGGGGATTGTGTCAGGCACCCCGGGGCAACCTGAAGAGCGGGAGAAACAACCAAGATGGCATCCGTCCAGATTGCCGACGTGCGCAAGGCCTATGGTTCGACGCAGGTCATTCACGGCGTCGACATCGACATCAACGATGGCGAGTTCGTCATCCTCGTCGGCCCCTCGGGCTGCGGAAAATCGACCTTGCTGCGCATGATCGCCGGCCTCGAGAACATCTCGGGCGGCGAGATCCGGATCGGACCGCGCGTCGTCAACGACGTGCCGCCGAAGGAGCGCGACATCGCCATGGTGTTCCAGAACTATGCGCTCTATCCGCATATGACGGTGGCCGACAACATGGCCTTCTCGATGAAGCTGCGGAAGGCGCCGAAGGCCGAGATCGACGAGCGCGTCAACAAGGCCGCCGGCATTCTCGGGCTCGACAAGCTGCTCGACCGCTATCCGCGCCAGCTCTCCGGCGGCCAGCGCCAGCGCGTCGCCATGGGCCGCGCCATCGTGCGCGATCCGCAGGTCTTTCTCTTCGACGAACCGCTGTCGAACCTCGACGCCAAGCTGCGCGTGCAGATGCGCACCGAGATCAAGGAACTGCACCAGCGCCTCAAGACCACAACGGTCTACGTCACCCACGACCAGATCGAGGCCATGACCATGGCCGACAAGATCGTCGTGATGCATGACGGCATCGTCGAGCAGATGGGCGCCCCGCTCGACCTCTATGACAACCCGGCGAATCTCTTCGTCGCCGCCTTCATCGGCTCGCCGTCGATGAACCTGCTGAAGGGCACGATCCGCGCCAACGGCTTCGAGACCCAGGGCGGCGTGATCTGGCCGGTCGGCAAGCATCCGGCGGATTCGAACGACCGGGCCGCGGTGCTCGGCATCCGTCCAGAGCATCTCATTCTCGACCCCGCCGGCCTGCCGGCCGAGGTCGTGGTCATCGAGCCGATGGGCTCGGAGACGCAGGTCGTCGTCCGCTGCGGCGGGCAGGACCTGACCTGCGTCTTCCGCGAACGCATCACCGCCAAGCCCGGCGAGACGATCAAGATCCGGCCCGACACCTCGGTCACCCATCTGTTCGACGCCGCGACCGGCAAGCGGATCTGATTTTCATGGCCGCCGCACGGGGAACACCCCGGCGGCGGCGATGGCCCACAAAAACGCGACGAGGCTCCCATGCAGGGCCTCGCGGCAACCCGGAGGAGTGAAGCAATGAGCATTTCCAGACGTGACGTACTGATCGGCGGCGCAGGGCTCGCAGCCGGCGCTACCCTTGCCGCGCCGTCGATCGCCCAGACAGCCAATATCGAGAAGGGCGCGACGCTGCGCGTGCTGCGCCCGACCAAATTCGTCGATCCCGACCAGACGATCTTCAACGAGAACACCGAAGCATTCACCAAGGCGACCGGCGTCCAGGTCCGTGTCGACTATGCGAGCTGGGAGGACCTGCGCCCGCAGACCGCCGTCACCGCCAATACCGGCGCCGGCCCCGACGTCGTCGTCGGCTGGGCCGACGACCCGCACATCTTCGCCGACAAGCTGATCGACCTGACTGCTGTCGCCGAGGATCTCGGCAAGAAATACGGCGGCTGGTACCCGGTCGCCGAGAAGTACGGCAAGAAGGACAAGACCAATACCTGGATCTCGATCCCGATGGGCGGCTCCGGCGGCCCGGCGGTCTATCGCGAATCCTGGGTCAAGGAGGCGGGCTTCGACAAGTTCCCGACCGACCATGCCGGCTTCCTCGACCTCTGCCGCAAGCTCAAGGCCAAGGGTCATCCCGCCGGCTTTGCGCTCGGCAACGCCGTCGGTGACGGCAACTCCTTCTGCAACTGGCTGGTCTGGTCGCATGGCGGCTACATGGTCGACGAGAACAACAAGGTCGCGATCAACAGCAAGGAGACGATCGAGGCGCTGAAATACGCCAAGGCGCTCTACGAGACCTTCATCCCCGGCACGCTCTCCTGGCTCGACATCAGCAACAACAAGGCGCTGACGGCCGGCGAAATCGGCCTGACCCAGAACGGCGTCTCGCTCTACTTCTCGATCAAGAACTCGAAGGACGAGAAGACCGCGGAGATCGGCAAGGATCTCAACCATGCGCCGATGCCGATCGGCGCCGGTGTCGGCCGGCCGACCGAGACGGCGCTGGTAATCAACGCCATGGTGTTCAAGCACACCAAGTTCCCGAACGCGGCCAAGGAATATCTGCGCTTCATGATGGAGAAGGAGCAGTACGACAAGTGGCTGACCGGCTGCTTCGGCTACTGGACCCAGCCGCTGAAGGGCTATGCGCAAAGCAAGGTCTGGGAGAGCGATCCCAAGATCCTGGTCTATCGCGACACCTGGGAGCGGGCTCTGTGGAGCGGCTACAAGGGCGCGATCACCGAGGCTGCCGGCACCGTCAACGCCGAATACGTCATGGTCCAGATGGTCGCGTCCGTCTGCGCCGGCCAGGCGACGCCCGAGCAGGCGGCCGCCGAAGCCGAGCGCCGCGCCAAGCGCTACTATCGCACCTGATCCGTCGACACCGCGCCGCTGGATAGCCGGCGGCGCGGCTCCATCACGGGATAAAGCGCCATGACGATTGCGGCCGAAGCCCGGCCGGCCACCCAGCCCGAGCAAAGCTGGCTGGTCAGGCTGTTCGACTACAAGCCATTCCTGATCTTCATCTGCCTGCTACCGGCGCTCGGCCTGCTATTGGTCTTCCTGAGCTATCCGCTCGGCCTCGGGGTCTGGCTCGCCTTCACCGATACGCGCATCGGCCGCAGCGGCGTCTTCATCGGCTTCGAGAACTTCGAGTCGCTCTGGCACGACCCGGTCTTCATCACCTCGGTCTGGAACACGCTGCTCTATACCGGCGTCGCCACCGTCGGGAAATTCGGGCTCGGCCTCTGGCTGGCACTGCTGCTCAACAACAACCTGCCGTTCAAGTCGCTGCTGCGCGCGCTGATCCTGGTGCCGTGGATCGTGCCGACCGTGCTCTCGGCCATCGCCTTCTGGTGGATCTACGATCCGCAGTTCTCGATCATCTCCTATGTGCTGGTCGACGTGCTCGGCTGGCGCGACACCTATATCGACTTCCTCGGCTCGCCCTGGCCGGCCCGCTGGTCGCTGATTGCCGCCAATGTCTGGCGCGGCATCCCCTTCGTCGCGATCTCGCTGCTCGCCGGCCTGCAGACGATCTCGCCGGCGCTTTACGAGGCGGCGATGCTCGACGGCGCCAATGCCTGGCAGCGCTTCCGGCATGTCACCCTGCCGATGCTGATGCCGATCCTGGCGATCGTGCTGACCTTCTCGGTGCTGTTCACCTTCACCGACTTCCAGCTGGTCTACGCCATCACCCGCGGCGGGCCGATCAACTCGACCCATCTGATGGCCACCCTCGCCTTCCAGCGCGGCATCCCCGGCGGCCAGCTGGGCGAGGGCGCGGCGATCGCGGTGGCGATGATCCCCTTCCTCGTGATGGCGACGCTGTTCAGCTACTACGCGCTTGCCCGCCGCAAATGGCAGCAGGGAGAAGACAATGACTGACCAGGCCTCCCCTGCCGCGCGCCCGCAGCTTGTCGACAAGGAGCGGACGGGCGTGATCGACTGGTCCTCGGGACCGCGTCGCTTCATCACGCTCTATCTGCCGCTCTCGATCTTCGTGATCGTGCTGCTGTTCCCGTTCTACTGGATGGCGATCACGGCGATCAAACCGAACGGCGAATTGCTCGACTACAAGAACAACAACCCGTTCTGGGTAAAGTCGCCGACGCTGGACAATATCAACAAGCTGCTCTTCCAGACCGACTACCCGCAATGGCTGCTGACGACGATGACGGTGGCGACGGTCGCGACCGCGCTCTCGCTCTTCGCCAGCGTGCTCGCCGCCTATGCCATCCAGCGCCTGAAGTTCAAGGGCTCGAACTATGTCGGCCTTGCCATCTACCTGGCCTATCTGGTGCCGCCCTCGATCCTGTTCATCCCGCTGGCGACGCTGATCTTCCAGTTCGGCCTGTACGACTCGCAGCTCGCGCTGATCCTGACATATCCGACCTTCCTGATCCCGTTCTGCACCTGGCTCCTGATCGGCTACTTCAAGTCGATCCCCTACGAGCTCGAGGAATGCGCCATGATCGACGGCGCGACGAGACTGCAGACACTCTGGAAGATCACCCTGCCGCTGGCGCTTCCGGGACTGATCTCGGCCGGCATCTTCGCCTTCACCCTGTCCTGGAACGAATTCATCTACGCGCTCGCCTTCATCCAGTCGGCCGAGAAGAAGACCGTGCCGGTCGCGGTGCTGACCCAGCTCGTCGAGGGCGACGTCTATCATTGGGGCTCGCTGATGGCCGGCGCGCTGCTCGGCTCGATCCCCGTCGCGATCCTTTATTCGTTCTTCGTCGACTACTACGTCGCCTCGATGACGGGTGCGGTGAAGGAGTAGCTTCCGGCGGGCGGCTAGGCCGCCCGCCTTCCAACCAAGGCAAATCGTCGTGACCTCAATCGCCTTCGTCGGGCTCGGCGCCATGGGCGCGCCGATGGCCGAGAATCTCGTCAAGCGCCAGTTCCGCGTCACCGGCTTCGACATGCGGGAGAGCGCCCGGACCGCGCTCGTCGCAGCCGGCGGCCAGGCCGCCGACAGTGCTGCCGCCGCGGCTGAAGGAGCCGAGGCGCTCGTCCTGATGGTGGTCAACGCTGCACAGGCCCGCTCGGTCCTGTTCGACGCCGGCGCGCTCGATGCGCTGGCTCCGGGCGCCACCGTCATCCTGATGGCGACCTGCCCGCCCGGCGAGGTCGAGACCATCGCCGAGGCCGTGACCAAGACCGGCCGGCATTTCGTCGATGCGCCGGTCTCGGGCGGCGTCAAGGGCGCGCAGGGCGGCACGCTGACCATCATGGTCGGCGCCCCCGCCGACAGCTTCGCCAAGGCCAAGCCCGTGCTCGACGCGATGGGCGACAAGGTCTTCCATGTCGGGCGGAAGCCGGGCCAGGGCGCGACGGTGAAAACCGTCAACCAGTTGCTCTGCGGCGTTCATATCGCGGTCGCGGCGGAGGCGCTGTCGCTGGCGCAGAAGGCCGGCATCGACGGCGCCCTGCTGTTCGAGATCATGGGCGGCTCGGCCGCCTCGTCCTGGATGCTGAAAGACCGCGGCCCACGCATGCTCGAAGACGAGCCGCCGGTCGCCAGCGCCGTCGACATCTTCGTCAAGGACCTCGGCATCGTCCTCGACGCCGGCCGCGCCGCCAAGGCAGCCTTGCCGCTGGCAGCAGCCGCGCACCAGATGTTCCTCGCCGCCTCCGGCCTTGGCCATGGCGGGCGCGACGACTCGCATGTGGTGCGCGCCTATCGGGCGCTGAACCGCAAGCCGGACAACGATGCGTGAGCTAAGGCATTTTCAAGCGAACTGGGCACCGGTTCGCGTAACGAAAATGCGTCAAACCAAAGACCTGGCGTATGTCCGCGTTTCTGAGAAACTCGAAGATACGCCAGCTTCAGCGCGCCGCCTTCGGCGGCGCCGTGGTCCCGCGCACCACCAGCTCCGGGGTCAGCACGGCGCGCTGCGGCGGTGCCGCTGGATCGGCGATGCGGCGGAGCAGCATCTCCGCGGTCTTGCGGCCCATCTCGTCCTGGAAGTTCTTGACCGTGGTCAAGGCGGGATACCATTGCGAGGCTTCCTGAACATCGTCGCAGCCGATGATCGAGAAGTCCGCACCAGCTTCCAAGCCGCGATGGCGCAGGCCGAGCATGGCGCCGAAGGCGGTAAGATCGTTGAAGCAGATCGCGGCCGTCGGCGGGTTCGCGGCGTCGAGCACCTTCTGGACGCCCTTCAGCCCATTCTCGCGCGTGCCATAGGCCGAGTAGACGATCGTGGGGTCGAGCGGCAGCCCATGCTTGGCCAGGGTCTCGCAATAGCCGCGATAGCGGTTGCGCCCGGTCGAGATCAGCGGGCTTTCGCCGAGAAAGGCGATGCGGGTGTGGCCGAGGCCGATGAGATGCTCGACGGCCAGCACCGTGCCGTGCCGGTCGTCCGAGCCGACGAAGTCCAGCCCGATGCCGGGAATCTCGCGCGAGAGCTGGACCAGTGGCACTTGCGCCGCCATCAGATGCTGCAGCGTCTCCGCCGTGGTGCCGCCGGCCGGGCAGATGATCATGCCGTCGGGGCGATATTCCTTGAGCGTGGTCAGGACGCGGTCCTGCCGCTGGAGGTTCTCGGCATAGGTGCCGAGCAGGATCGAGCGGCCATGCGCCGCTGCCGTCTCCTCGATCGCCGCGAGCAGCTCGGCGAAATAGGGATTGGTGATGTCGTGGAAGCCGACGCCCAGGATATTGGTCCGGTCGGTCCGCAGCGAGGCCGCGCTGCGGTTGTAGCTATATCCCATCTCGCGCGCGATCTGCTGCACCCGAAGGCGGGTGCCGTCGGCGACCAGCGGACTTTCGCGCAGAGCAAGAGAAACTGTCGCGGTCGAGACCTCCAGCCGATCGGCGATGATCTGCAAGGTAACGCGACCCCGGCCACCGGGCTTTACACCCGCCTTCCCCGCCCCCGAAGGGTCGCGCGAGTGTCCGTCATTCGCCATCGAACGCTTCTCCTGAAGCCGGTAAGCCGATGCATTCAACCAGTTCTTGGCCAAATCGTTCCGCATTGCATTGTTCCATCTCATAGAATTGGGAGAAACTGAAGATGAGCACGACTAAAGAATCGATCGGCTTCATCGGTGTCGGTTACATGGGTCAGGGCATGGCGAGTTGCATTCTCGCCAAAGGCTTTCGCCTGACCGTCATGGGCCATCGCAATCGCAAGCCCGTCGAGGAATTGAAGGCGGCCGGCGCCGCCGAGGCAGCCACGCCGAAGGAGCTCGCCGGCAAGGCGAGCATCATCTTCCTTTGCGTCACCGGCTCGCCGCAGGTGGAGCAGGTCGTCAACGGGCCTGACGGCATCGCTGCCGGCGCCCAGCCCGGAACGGTCATCGTCGACTGTTCGACCTCCGATCCCGTCTCGACGGTCGCTCTGGCTGAACGGCTCGCTGCCATCGGCCTGCACCTCTGTGACGCTCCGCTGGGCGGAACACCCGCCCAGGCGAAGCTCGGTCAACTCTCCACGATGATTGGAGCCGACAGTGCGGTTTTCGAGCGCATCCGCCCGGTCTGCGAAGCCTGGGCCCAGAAGATCGTCCATCTCGGCCCGGTCGGCGACGGCCACAAGATGAAGCTGCTCAACAACTTCCTCTCCCTCGGTTACGGCGCCATCTATGCGGAGGCTCTGACGCTGGCCCAGAAGGTCGGCATCACCCCGCAGACCTTTGACAGCGTCATCACCGGCGGCCGGATGGAGTGCGGCTTCTACCGGACCTTCATGCAATATGTGCTGGAGCGCGATCGGGATGCACACAAGTTCACGCTCTCCAACGCGCTGAAGGATGTCCGCTATCTGGAGAGCCTCGCCAATGCCGCCGGCGTTCCCAACCCGGTGGGCGGTGCCGTCAAGAACGTCTATGCGGCAGCCGTCGCCAGCGGCAAGGGCGAGGACTATGTGCCGATGCTCTCGGACTTCGTCTCTGCGCAGAGCAAGGTTTCGCTCGGCTGAGTCCGGCTGTGCCATGGCGGGACGCGCCCGGAGCACATCTGTGCCGAACGCGGTCGCCGGTAGCCAGTTGCGGTGCCAAACCGTCATCATGGCCTCCATCCACGGGTGGAGGCTTCAAGATGCGTGCCGGCATCAGTCCAGGCGGGCCGAGCCTTCGGGCACGTGCCGGATGCGCTCGCGGTAGAGCAGGTAGAGCCCCGACGCGATGACGATCGTCGCGCCGATGAAGGTGAAGCGGTCGGGAATCTGGCCGAAGACGAACCAGCCGAGCAGGATCATCCAGATGATCTGGGAATAGATGAACGGCGCCAGGATCGTCGCCGGCGCCCGCTGATGCGCCAGGATCAGCAGCCAATGGCCGACTGCACCGAAGAAGCCGGTCCCGCACATCAACAGCCAGCTTTGCCAGTTCGCTGGCCAGGACCAGTACAGCGGCAGCAGCGGCAACATGATCACCACCCCGCCGATGCCGGAGTAGAACATCGTCGTCTGCGGCGAGTCGCTCGCGGCCAGCATCCGCGTCGACAGGCTGTAGAAGGCGTAGCAGAGGCAGCCGCAGACGCTGAGCAGGGCCGCCGGATGCAAGCCCCCCAGTCCCGGCCGCGTCACCACGAGGACACCGAGGAAGCCGACGCCGATCGCGATCAGCCGGCGCGGCCCGGCCCATTCCCCGAGCAGCGGCCCGGCCAGCAGCGCCACCAGCAGTGGCGTTGCGAACATGATCGAGACCGTCTCGGCCAGCTGCAGATATTGCAGGGCGACGAAGTTGAGCGCGGTCGAGCCGAGCAGCAGCAGCGAGCGGAAGCCCTGCAGCCAGGGACGCCTCGTCCGAGTGATGCCCGGATGGCTCCAGGGATTGAGCAGGAGCGAGACCAGGGCGACGCTGATCACATAGCGCGCCAGGACCACCTGCATCGGCTGCATCGTCCCGCCAAGCCATTTGGCGCATGTATCGAGCAGGGAAAAGCAGACGATCGCCCCGCTCATCAGGGCGATGGCGGTCAAGCGTGTCCGGCGCGTATCCGGAAGCGGAGCGGGAGCGGCCGACAAAGGCTGAGCGTCTCGTCATGCTCTGGAGGAATGACGAGACATCAATGAACCGATTTAAGGCTTGAAACCAGCCCGCCAGCGCATGCGAGTCATGCCGCCGACGCGCCCGGCGTCAGGCGGCGTCCTCAGCCTCGTCCTCGGCATCCTCGACATCGGCACCGGCCTTGGACAGGCCCTTCGACGCCTTGCGCAGCAATTTGCGCAACTGCTTGCGCTCCTTGGCGTCGAGCTTTTCGAGCAGCTCTTCCTCGACCTGATTCCAGACCGCATCGAGTGCCGCCGCGGTCTTCTGGCCGTTCTCGGTCAGCGCCACCTGCACCAGACGGCCATCGCGCCCACCGCCCTCGCGCGTCACCAGCCCCTGCAGCGAAAGCCGGCCGATCGTCTTGGACACGGTCGGCGGCTTGACCCGCAACAGCGTCGCAAGCTCGCCCATCGTCATCGGTGCGCCCTGCAGGGATTTCAGCGCCTGTTCCTGGCCCGGGAAGAGCCCGAGCGCGTTGAGACGCTCGCCCATCCTTGCCCTGTGGAGCCGGGCCGTCACCAGCAAGGCACGGCCGACGCTTTTTTCGAGGGACTTGGTCATGAGCCGGCCCTTGGAAAAGGTTGCGGATACTTTTCGCCGGCTGTGCAATCGCCCGCCTTCATGACAGGCCGATGACAATTGTCAGACAGGCTCTTAAATCCGCGCGATTTCCTGCTCGACCCTGGCGAGAAAAGCCGCGCGGCTCTGCGGCGTCGACCGATTCATGTCGTAATGCGCGAGATAGGAGACCCGCGCCGCCGGGTGGCATACCGCCCGCAAGCCGCGCTTGATCTGCCGGCGCGGTGGGTCGCCCATCAGAAATGTGCGCCACCGCGAGCCGCCATAACTTGTCACCGTCGTCAGCCGGCGAATGTTCCAGAGATTCGGGCGAATCGAGCCATCGACCAGCTTGAACGAGACGCCCGGCAGAAAGACGCGATCGAAATAGCCCTTCAAGATCGCGGGATAGCCGTAGTTCCAGACCGGGAAGCACAGATACAGTGCGTCGACCCGCAACAGCCGCTCGACATAGCCGGCTACATTGTTCTGGTTAGTGCCGAGATCATGATAGCCGACGCGCTCCTCGCAGCTCAGCACGGGATCGAACCCCTCGGCATAGAGGTCGCAATCGTCGACCTCATGCCCGGCGCGGCGCAGGCCGGAGACAACAGTCTCATGCACCGCCGCCCCGAAGCTTGCGGGATCGGGGTGGGCATAGAGGACGAGCGCGCGCATCGATCGGCTCAGGCGCCGACGCCGGCTTCGCCGAGCGCCTTGAACAAGAAGGTCTTGCCCGAGCGGTAGTCGTAGTCCGGGTCCTCCCAGGCGATCATCTTGCCGGGATTGAGCAGCCCCTGCGGATCGGCCTCGCGCTTGAAGGCGAGCTGGACCTCGTCGGTCTGCTTCATTCCGCCCTCCTCCAGCGTGTAGCGGTGCGGATTGAAGATCGGCGCGCCCATCTCCTCATGGATCGCCATGATCTCCTCCAGACGCTCCTCGCTGGTGAAGCGCACCAATGGCAGGCCGAAGCAGGTGATCTTGCCGTCGAAGCGGACGAATTCGAGATGGCAGGTGACCTCGTCGCCGAAGCGGGCATGGATCTTGTCGACGAGATCGACCTGGTTCGGGAAGGGATAGAGCACCTGCAGATAGGTGATCGAGGGATCGACACGCAGCGCCCGCAAGGTGGTGTGGTTCCAGCCGAGCTCGAAGGTCGGCGGCAATCCCTTCGCCTCCTCCGCCGTCAGCGTGTCGGAGCGCATCAGCATTTGCGAGCCGCCGAAGCGGCGGGCGAAGGCCAGCATCGATTCGACGGCGAAATCGGCGACCATGACCATGACGCAATGGCTGTCGCGCGGCAGGAACTTCCTGTGGCGCAGGAAATAATCGTGCGGAGCGGGCGCGGCGACGACCGCGAGGTTCTTCAACGCCAGCCCGTCCTGCTCGCCCAGCGCATTGGCGAACTCGGCCGCAGCGCGCAATTCGCCGAAGCCGAGAATGACGTCGACCCAGGCATAGGCCGGGCCGAGCGGCATCTCGACCTGGGTGATGATGCCGTTGGTGCCATAGGCATGGGCGACCTTGTGCAGGTCTTCGCCCTGGAGCTCGAGGATGCGCGGCGTGCCCTCCATCGTCGCGACGCGCAGCGAGATGATATTGCCCCAGTCGCGCAGGCCGCCCCATTTGATCGAGCCGACGCCGCCGGAGCCGCCGGCGATGAAGCCGCCGATCGAGGCGGTGTGATAGGTCGAGGGGTGCAGCCTGATCTCCTGGCGCGAATGGGCGCGCGTCTCCTGGTCGATCTTCGCCAGCACGGCGCCGGGCTCGGCGACATAGCGCCCGGCCTCGATGCTGGTCACCTTGTTGAAGCCGGAAAGGTCGAGCACGATCCCCCCTGAGAGTGGCATCGCCTGGCCGTAATTGCCGGTGCCGGTGCCACGCGGCGTCACCGGGATGCCGAGCGCATGCGCCGCCGAGAGTGTCTCCAACACCTGAGCTTCGCTCACCGGCGAAACGATGATGTCGGCGACGACATGGTCGAGCTGGCGCTTCAGCGTCGGCGAATACCAGAAGAAGTCGCGGCTCTTCTGCTTGACCAGCGCCGGGTTGTCCTCGGTGCGGATGCCGGCGAGGCGGCGCTTCAGGGCGTCGATGTCGTAGCGTGCGGTCATGCGGGGCGGCTCATCAGGGAATCGAGTTCGCGATAATCGGGCAAGGCACGGTCGATGGCGCGGCCGTTGACCAGAATAGTCCGGTCGGCCTGCGGCCTGGCGAAGAATTCGGTCCAGTCGCGGGCGCGGGTCAGGATCAGGTCGGCAGGGCCACCGACAGCCAGCCGGCCGGCGCTGGCCAGTCCCATGACCTCGGCCGGCGTCGCAGCGACCGCCCTTGCCCAGTCACGGTCGGAATGGTCGAGCTGAAGGATGCGGGTGCCCTCGCGCAGCGTCTCGACGAGATCGAGGTCGCCATAGGCGTAGAACGGGTCGCGGGTGTTGTCGGAGGCGACCATCACCAGCACGCCAGCGGCCTTCAGCTCGTGCAGCGCGGTGACGCCGCGCCAGCGTGGCGTGCGTCCGCGCTGGCGATCCTGCAGATACATGTTGCACATCGGCAGCGAGACCACGGCGATCCCCGCCTCGCGCACCTTCCCGATAATGCGCGCCTCGTCGTGCGGCTGCTGCAGCGAGAGCGAGCAGCAATGCCCGGCCAGGATCTTGCCGGTGAAGCGATGGCGCAGCGCCGCATCGGCGATGTGCTCGAGCGAACGCGCCGCCGGATCGTTGGTCTCATCGACATGGAAGTCGAGATCGAAGCCGTGTTCGATCGCCGTCAGGAACAGCGTGTCGAGGGCGGCGTCGAGTTCAGGCACCATATAGGTGACGGCGCCGAGCAGCCTGTCGCCATGATCGGTCACGGCCTTCACGATCGCCCGCATATGGGCGGGATCGGCGACGGCATCGATCCCGAACAAGGGCGAGGCTTGCAGGGCGATCCGACCGGCCCATTCCGCGCGCAACTCGGCATAGACCGGCCAGGAAATGCCGATCTGCTTGCCGAGCGAGTCGAGATGGGTGCGGATCGCCGCCGTGCCATGGGCATAGGCGCAGCGCAGGCCGAATTCCATGCGCACCCGCACGTCGCGGGCCGACCAGTTCGCCTCGCGATCGGCCGCGACCGCGCTCAGCGCGCCCATGAAGCTGCCATCCGGATTGGGCCGGCGCGGCCAGATATGGCCCTTGTCGAGATGGGTGTGGACATCGACCAGCCGCGGCAGCGCAATACCGCCGTCGAGATCGACTGCCGGCTGGGCTTCGAGCGCGGGCGTGCCGGCCGGCAGAAGGGAAGCGATGACACCGTCCTCGACGGCGATGTCGAGCAGCGCGACGCCGTCGCGGTCACCAGCCAGGCTGCCGGCCTCGACCAGGCAGGCAGGCGTCCTGACATTGCGCAGCACATAGCTGCCGGAAGCCGGGATTGCTGCAAAGCCGGTGGTCACGTCGATCGTCTCCGGCCTGCACGCCGCCTTCTGAATCAGCTGCCGACCATGCTGGCTCGCCGCGTCCCGATCAAGCGGCGCGAGCGGCATCCCCACCCGCCGGAGATTCAACGCAAAGCGGCCCTTGTCCGTTCTGTCGCAATGCAGCAAGAGAGCGGCGCAGGGCATCAAACCGGAAACTGGAATCCGCTTTTCGATCCGATGCCTCACCAAGGAGCTGGTCATGGCGGCACGCATCATCGACGGCAAGGCAGCGGCGGCGGAACTCAGGGCCGAAATCGGTCGCGAGGTTGCGGCGCTCAAGGCAGCCGGCAAGCCCGTGCCCGGCCTGCATGTCGTGCTCGTCGGCGAAGACCCGGCCAGCAAGGTCTATGTCGCCTCCAAGGAGAAGCTCGCGGCCGAGATCGGGATGAACTCCGTCGCCCATCGCCTCTCGGCCGAGACCACGGAAGCGACGCTGCTCGCCAAGATCGCCGAGCTCAACGCCGATGACGGCGTCGACGGCATCCTCGTCCAGCTGCCGCTGCCCAAGCATATCGACACCGGCCGCATCATCGATGCGATCGACCCGGCCAAGGATGTCGATGGCCTCCACCCGATCAATGCCGGCCTGCTCGCCGGCGGCAAGAACGGCCTCGTGCCCTGCACGCCGCTCGGCTGCATGCTGTTGCTGAAGCAGGCGCTGCCCGCGCTATCGGGGCTGGAAGCGGTCGTCATCGGCCGCTCCGAACTGGTCGGCCGGCCGGTGGCGCAATTGCTGCTCCAGGCCGATTGCACCGTCACCATCGCCCATTCGCGCACGCGTGACCTGCCGGCCGTTGTGAAGCGCGCCGATATCGTCGTCGCCGCAGTCGGCCGGCCGCGCATGGTCAAGGGCGACTGGATCAAGCCGGGCGCGACCGTGATCGATGTCGGCATCAACCGCATGCCCGACGGCAAGCTCGCCGGCGACGTCGATTATGCGCAGGCGGCTGAAGTCGCCGGCGCGATCACGCCGGTCCCCGGCGGCGTCGGCCCGATGACCATCGCCTGCCTGCTGCGCAACACGCTGACCGCCTATCGCGCCCGGCGCGGATAGGTCGGACGCGGGCGCCGGCGTTAACTATAGATTAACCAAGAATTTGTGCGGCGCCGCGGGCGGGAGCATGGTCGGGCTCTCGAACGACGTGGAGGCGCGCCATGCAAGGCTCGGCCATCGACATCGCCCGGCACAATGCCGATCTGTTCGACCGGGCCGAGATCGCCGAGTGGTACGGCGAACAGAGTCTCTTTGCCTCCGAAGCGGTGATCCTCGAACGCTTCCAGCACGCCTATGCCGGCAAGCGCCTGCTCGATCTCGGCGTCGGCTCCGGCCGCACGACTGGCGCGCTGCTGCCTGACGTTGCCGACTATGTCGGGATCGACAAGGCCGAGGCCATGCTGGCCGTCGCCAGGCGCCGCTTCCCGGGCGCGACCTTCCTCGACATGGATGTCCGCGCGATCAGCGAGTTCGGCCCCGGCCGCTTCGATTTCGTGCTCGGCGCCCTCGCCATTCTCAGCGCCTTCGATCATGCCGAGCGGCTGGCTGTCATCGCGTCGATCCGTGAGGTGCTGGCGCCGGGTGGCGTCTTCGCCTTCTCCTTCCACAATCGCGCCTGGAGCCGCGCCGGCGGCATGCCGCTGCATGCCCGCTCCTGGCACCCGCGCGAGATCGTGAATTCGGTCCATCCGCAGAGTTGGATCAACTATCTGCGCCTGCGGCCCTTCGCGCGTGAGGAGGCAGACTACGCCATCCATGTCGACCCTGCCCATCGCTGGAGCGGGCTGTTCTATTTCATCGACCTGGCGACGCAGGAACGCCAGCTCGAGGCGGCCGGATTCGAGATCCTGGCCCGCTTCGGCGAGGATGGCCGCCCGCTCGCAGCGGGCGACGATACCAGCCGCGACGGGCTCCTGAACCTCGTCTGCAAAAAAGCCGGCACGTCTCACTGACGCGCCGGCCCCGCAATTGAAAGCGTCGTCGCGCGGGCAGCGACCTCGCCTCACATGTGGATCGGGCGCTTGTCGACGGCGAGCGCCGCTTCCTTGACCGCCTCGGCCAGCGTCGGATGGGCGTGGCAGGTGCGGGCGAGGTCTTCGGCCGAGCCGCCGAACTCCATCAGCACCGTCACCTCGGCGATCAGGTCGCCGGCATGCGGGCCGATGATGTGGCAGCCGAGCACGCGATCGGTCGTGGCATCGGCGAGGAACTTGACGAAACCGTCGGTGTGCCGCATCGCGCGCGCCCGGCCATTGGCCGTGAACGGGAATTTGCCGACCTTGTAGGCGACACCCGCAGCCTTCAGCTCTTCCTCGGTCTTGCCGATCGCGGCGACCTCGGGGGCGGTGTAGACGATGCCCGGAATCGCGTCGTAGTTCACATGGCCATGCTTGCCGGCAAGGATCTCGGCGACGGCGACGCCCTCATCCTCGGCCTTATGCGCCAGCATCGGCCCGCGCACCACATCGCCGATAGCGTAGATGCCGTCGACATTGGTCTTGAAGTGGTCGTCGATGACGACGCGGCCGCGCTCGGTTGCGACGCCGGCCTTGTCGAGGGTCAGACCATCCGTGTTCGGGCGCCGGCCGATCGCGACCAGCACGATGTCGGCATTCAGCGTCTTGGCCTCGCCGTCGGCGGCCGGTTCGACCGTGACGGTGGCGCCACCCTTCTTGGCCACGTCGACCTTGGTGACCTTCGAGCCGAGATGAAAGGTGAAGCCCTGCTTCTGCAGGATGCGCTGGAACTGCTTGGCGATCTCGTCATCCATGCCGGGCAGGATGCGGTCGAGATATTCGACCACCGTGACCTTGGCGCCGAGCCGGGCCCAGACCGAGCCGATCTCCAGGCCGATTACGCCGGCACCGACAACCAGCAGCTCCTTCGGCACGGACGCAAGCTCCAGCGCGCCCGTGGAGGTCACCACCGTCTTCTCGTCGGTGGTGACGCCCGGCAGCGCCGCCGATTCCGAGCCGGTGGCGATGACGATGTTCCTAGTCGCGAGCTCCTGCGTCTTGCCGTCCTCGGCGGTGACGACGACCTTGCCGGCCGCCGGGATCGAGGCTGTGCCGTGGAACGGATCGATCTTGTTCTTCTTCAGCAGGAAGGCGACGCCGTTGACGTTGGCGTCGATGGTCTCCTGCTTGTGGACCAGCATCTGCTTTAGGTCGAGCTTGGGCTTGCCGACGGTGATGCCGAGGCTCGGGAACGTATGGCTGGCCTCCTCGAACATCTCGGACGCATGCAGCAGCGCCTTGGAGGGGATGCAGCCGACGTTGAGGCAGGTGCCGCCGTGGGTCTTGCGCTTCTCGACCACCGCGACCTTGAGGCCGAGCTGGGCAGCGCGGATGGCGCAGACATAGCCGCCGGGGCCGGTTCCGATGACGACGAGATCGTAGGACATGGTCTCTCTTCCGTTCAGACTTTACGATTGCTGTTGCGCCAATGGCGCGTTGGGTCCGAAGCGATGCTCCGCCTTCCTCAGGCCAACAGCCGGATTGCCATTAACGCCAGGCCGACTGCGCCGGCCAACCAGACCAGGGTACGCCAATAGGGGATGCCGGCGAGGTAGAGCGGGATGTAGACGATGCGGGCGATGAGCCAGACCGCGCCGCCGATGAAGCCGATGCCATCAATACGACCGCTCGCGACCAACGCCACGGCCAGCACTGCAAAAGCCGGGTAGGTCTCCAGATAGTTGCGCAGCGCCCGCTCGGCCCGCCCGGCGAAGACGCCTTGCGGCCTCACATCGTCATCGCGCGGCCCGGCATTCCAGGCCGAGCCCAGCTCGCTGGTCGCCGCGATCGCCTGCGCTCCGATATGGACGAAGAGCAGGGCGACGCTCGCGACGATCAGCGAGAGCATGGGTTCGCCTCAGAGGTCGAGGACGAGGCGCGCCGGGTCTTCCAGGCCTTCCTTGATCCGGACGAGGAAGGTCACCGCTTCCTTGCCGTCGATGATGCGGTGGTCGTAGCTGACCGCGAGATACATCATCGGGCGGATCTCGATCTTGCCGCCGACCACCATCGGGCGCTCCTGGATCTTGTGCATGCCCAGGATCGCCGACTGCGGCGCGTTCAGGATCGGCGTCGACATCAGCGAGCCGTAGACGCCGCCATTCGAGATCGTGAAGGTGCCGCCCTGCATCTCCTCGATCTTGAGGGCGCCGTCACGGGCCTTCTTGCCGAACTCGCCGATCTTCTTCTCGACGCCGGCGATGGAGAGCTCGTCCGCATCGCGCACCACCGGCACGACCAGGCCCTTGTCGGTGCCGACGGCTACGCCGATGTGGTAATAGTTCTTGTAGACGATGTCGGTGCCGTCGATCTCGGCGTTGACGGCCGGGATCTCCTTCAGCGCCTGCACGGCGGCCTTCACGAAGAAGCCCATGAAGCCGAGCTTCACGCCGTGCTTCTTCTCGAAGACGTCCTTGTACTGGTTGCGCAGCGCCATGACGTTGGTCATGTCCACCTCGTTGAAGGTGGTCAGCATCGCGGCGTTGGTCTGGGCTTCCTTGAGGCGGCGCGCGATGGTCTGGCGCAGCTTGGTCATCTTGACGCGCTCTTCGCGCGACGCATCGTCCGGAGCCGACGGCGCCCGGACCTGAACCGGAGCGGCAGGCGCGGCAGCGACGACGGCCGGGCCGGTCGCGATCGCAGCGAGCATATCACCCTTGGTGACGCGGCCATCCTTGCCGGACGCTGCGACCTTGGAGGGATCGACGCCGCTCTCCGCCGCAAGGCGCGAGACGGCCGGGCCGGAATCGGCGGCCTTGGTCGCCGGCTTGATCTGCGTGTCGCCGGCGACTTCGCCGGCCTTCTTCTGCGCATCGGCGGAGGTCTCGGCCCCGGCCTTGCCGGCGGCCTGCGCCACGGCAGTGTCCGCCTTCTTCTCGTCCTTGGTCGGTGCAGCGGCCTTGCCGTCGCCGGCCGCGATGGTGCCGAGCAACGCGCTGACGCCGACCGTCTCGCCTTCCTTGGCGACGATCTCGCCGAGCACGCCAGCGGCCGGAGCGTTGACCTCCAGCGTCACCTTGTCGGTCTCGAGCTCGACCAAAGGCTCGTCCGCCTTCACCGTGTCGCCGGGCTTCTTGAACCACTTGCCGATGGTGGCCTCGGAGACGGATTCGCCGAGGGTCGGAACGCGGATTTCGGTCGCCATGTCAGGCCTCTTCTTATTCGGATCTCGTGGATGTCATCCCGGGCGGAGCGAAGCGCAGAGCCGGGATCCATTCCGGAACGGTTCAGGCATGGATCCCGGATCGGAGCCGCTGACGCGGCTTGTCCGGGATGACGCAGTGTTTAAGCGGCAAAAGCCTCGTCCAGGAAGGCGTTGAGCTGGGCGACGTGCTTCGACATCAGGCCGGTCGCAGTCGCGGCCGAGGCCGGGCGGCCGACATAGCGCGGCCGCTTCGACTTCGAGCCGGCATGGCCCAGCACCCATTCCAGATAGGGCTCGACGAAGGTCCAGGCGCCTTGGTTCTTCGGCTCCTCCTGGCACCAGACGACGTCGGCGCCCTTGAAGCGCCCCAGCTCGTGGGCCAGCGACTTCAGCGGGAACGGATAGAGCTGCTCGACGCGCATCAGGTAGACATCGTCGATCCCGCGCTTCTCGCGTTCCTCCAGCAGGTCGAAATAGACCTTGCCCGAGCAGAGCACGACGCGGCGGATCTTGGAATCCTTGACCAGCTTGGTGGTCGACTTGCCGCGCTCGGCATCGTCGTGCAGCACGCGATGGAAGGTCGAGCCCTCGGCCAGCTCGCTGAGGTCCGAGACGCAGCGCTTATGGCGCAGCAGCGACTTCGGCGTCATCAGGATCAGCGGCTTGCGGAAGTCGCGCTTCAGCTGGCGGCGCAGGATGTGGAAATAGCTCGCCGGGGTCGAGCAGTTCGCCACCTGCATGTTGTCCTCGGCGCACATCTGCAGGAAGCGCTCGAGGCGGGCCGAGGAGTGTTCCGGACCCTGGCCCTCATAGCCGTGCGGCAGCAGGCAGACGAGGCCGGACATGCGCAGCCACTTGCGCTCACCCGAGGAGATGAACTGGTCGAACACGACCTGCGCGCCATTGGCGAAGTCGCCGAACTGCGCCTCCCACATCGTCAGCGCGTTCGGCTCAGACAAGGTGTAGCCGTATTCGAAGCCCAGCACAGCCTCTTCCGAGAGCATCGAGTTGATGACCTCGTAGCGCGACTGGCCCTCGCGGATATGGTTCAGCGAGGTGTGGCGGGCTTCGGTCTCCTGGTCGATCAGCACAGAATGGCGCTGCGAGAAGGTGCCGCGCTCGCAATCCTGGCCGGAGAGGCGCACCGGGTTGCCGTCGAGCAGCAGCGAGCCGAAGGCCAGCGCTTCCGCCGTCGCCCAGTCGATGCCCTGCCCGCTCTCGACCGCCTTGCGGCGGTTGTCGAGGAAGCGCTGGATCGTCTTGTGGACGTTGAAGCCTTCCGGGACCTCGGTGATCTTCTGCGTGATCTCCTTGAGCGTCGCTTCCGGCACGCCGGTGGCGCCGCGGCGCGGATCGTCCTCGTCGGCGCGGATCGCCTTCATGCCGGCCCAGCGGCCGTCGAGCCAGTCGGCCTTGTTCGGCTTGAAGGCCTGGCCGGCGTCGAACTCGACCTCGAGCTTCTCCTTCCAGGCTGCGCGCATCTGGTCGAGCTCGCCCGGCTGGATCACGCCCTCGGCTTCGAGCTTGGTGCTGTAGAGCTCCAGCGTCGACTTGTGGCCGCGGATCTTGCGGTACATCAGCGGCTGGGTGAAACCCGGCTCGTCGCCCTCGTTATGGCCGAAGCGGCGATAGCAGAACATGTCGATCACGACCGGCTTGTGGAACTTCTGCCGGAACTCGATCGCGATCTTGGCGGCGAAGACGACCGCTTCCGGATCGTCGCCGTTCACATGGAAGACCGGAGCCTCGACCATCTTCGCCACGTCGGACGGATAGGGCGAGGAGCGCGAATAGCGCGGATAGGTGGTGAAGCCGATCTGGTTGTTGATGATGAAGTGCAGCGAGCCGCCGGTGCGGTGGCCCTTCAGCCCGGAGAGACCGAGACATTCGGCCACGACGCCCTGGCCGGCGAAGGCGGCATCGCCGTGGATCAGCAGCGGCAGCACCTTGGAGCGCTCGACGATATCGCCGAACTGGTCCTGCTTGGCGCGGACCTTGCCGAGCACCACGGGGTCGACGATCTCGAGATGCGAGGGGTTGGCCGTCAGCGAGACGTGGACATTGTTGCCGTCGAACTCGCGATCGCTGGAGGCGCCGAGATGGTACTTGACGTCGCCCGAGCCCTCGACGTCGTCGGGCGCGAAGGAGCCGCCCTTGAATTCGTGGAACAGGGCGCGATGCGGCTTGCCCAGGACCTGGGTCAGCACGTTGAGGCGGCCGCGATGGGCCATGCCGAAGACGATGTCGCGCACGCCGAGCGAGCCGCCGCGCTTGATGATCTGCTCCAGCGCCGGGATCAGCGACTCGCCGCCATCGAGGCCGAAGCGCTTGGTACCGGTGAACTTGAGGTCGAGGAACTTCTCGAAGCCTTCGGCCTCGACGAGCTTGTTCAGAATCGCCTTCTTGCCCTCGCGGGTGAAGGCGATCTCCTTGTCCGGCCCCTCGATCCGCTCCTGCAGCCAAGCCTTCTGCTCGGGATCGGAGATGTGCATGAACTCGATGCCGATGGTCTGGCAATAGGTTCGCTGCAGGATCGCCGTCATCTCGCGGATGGTGGCGAACTCCAGGCCGAGCACGTTGTCGATGAAGATCTTGCGGTCGAGATCGGCCTCGGTGAAGCCGAACGCAGCCGGCGACAGCTCCTCCGGATCCTTCTGGCTCTCGATCCCCAGCGGATCGAGCTGGGCGTGGAGGTGGCCGCGCATGCGATAGGCGCGGATCAGCATGATCGCGCGGACCGAGTCGCGCGTCGCCTGCTGGACGTCGGCGGCGGAGAGGGTCGCGCCGGCAGCCTTGGCCTTGGCGCCGAGCTTCTCGCCGACAGCCTTCTCGACCGCGGCCCAGTTGCCGTCGAGCGCCGAGACCAGCTCGCCGCCGGCCGGGATCGGCCAGTTCGGCTTCTTCCAGGACGCGCCCTTGGCGTTGTCGACGATCGCCTGCTTGTCGTCGTTCAGCGCGGAGAAGAAGCCCTGCCACTCCGGATCGACCGACTTGGGGTCGGCCTGATAGCGGGCGTAGAGGTCCTCGATATAGGCCGCGTTGCCGCCATAGAGGAAACCCGTCTGCGCGAGAGCCTCGTTGATGTCCTGGCGAGCCATGATCGTCCTGCCTTCCTCTCCGTCATCCCGGGGCCGGCGCGGCCAACCCGGGATCCATAACCGCGACAGCACCCTTGCTATCGCGACCTGTGTTCATGGGTTCCGGGGCCGCGTCTGCGGCGCGTCCCGGAATGCCCCGTTCCTCAGCCCTTCAATACTTCGACCAAGGTCTTTCCAAGGCGCGCCGGCGACGGCGAGACCCGGATACCCGCCGCTTCCATCGCCGCGATCTTGTCCTCGGCCCCGCCCTTGCCGCCGGAGATGATCGCGCCGGCATGACCCATGCGGCGGCCGGGAGGAGCCGTGCGGCCGGCGATGAAGCCGACCATCGGCTTCTTGCGCCCGCGCTTGGCCTCGTCCTTGATGAACTGCGCCGCCTCTTCCTCGGCCGAGCCGCCGATCTCGCCGATCATCACGATCGACGTCGTCTTCTCGTCGGCGAGGAACATCTCGAGCATGTCGATGAACTCGGTGCCCTTGACCGGGTCGCCGCCGATGCCGACCGCAGTGGTCTGACCGAGGCCTTCGTTGGTGGTCTGGAACACCGCCTCATAGGTCAGCGTGCCGGAGCGCGAGACGATGCCGACCGAGCCGGGCTTGAAGATGTTGGCCGGCATGATGCCGATCTTGCTCTCGCCGGCGGTGACGACGCCCGGGCAGTTCGGCCCGATCAGGCGGGTCTTGGAGCCCGAGAGCGAGCGCTTTACCCGGACCATGTCGAGCACCGGGATGCCCTCGGTGATGCAGATCACCAGCGGGATCTCGGCGTCGATCGCCTCGCAGATCGCGTCGGCGGCGCCCGGCGGCGGCACGTAGACCACTGAAGCCGTCGCGCCGGTCTTGTCGCGCGCCTCGGCGACGGTATCGAAGACGGGCAGGCCGAGATGGAGCGAGCCGCCCTTACCCGGGGAGGTGCCGCCGACCATCTGCGTGCCATAGGCGATCGCCTGCTCGGAATGGAAGGTGCCGTTCTTGCCGGTGAAGCCCTGGCAGATGACCTTGGTGTTCTTGTCGATCAGGATGGACATCGGTTTACCTCAAGCCTTCTTGATCGCAGCAACGATCTTCTGCGCGGCGTCGTCGAGGTCATCGGCCGGGATGACGTTGAGGCCGGAATCGCGGATGATCGCCTTGCCTTCCTCGACATTGGTGCCTTCAAGACGGACGACCAGCGGGACTTCGAGCCCGACCGTCTTCACCGCCGCGATCACGCCGCGGGCGATGACGTCGCACTTCATGATGCCGCCGAAGATGTTGACCAGGATGCCCTTCACCTTCGGGTCGGCGGTGATGATCTTGAAGGCCGCCGTGACCTTTTCCTCCGAGGCGCCGCCGCCGACATCGAGGAAGTTCGCCGGGCTTTCGCCGTAGAGCTGGATGATGTCGAGCGTCGCCATGGCGAGGCCCGCGCCGTTGACCATGCAGCCGATGGTGCCGTCGAGGGCGATATAAGCGAGGTCGTATTTCGAGGCCTCGATCTCCTTCGCGTCCTCCTCGGTCTCGTCACGCAGTTCCATCAGCTCGGGATGGCGGTAGAGCGAGTTGGAGTCGAACGAGACCTTGGCGTCGAGGCACTTGACCTGGCCCTGCGTCGTCACGATCAGCGGGTTGATCTCGAGCATCGCCATGTCCTTGCCGACGAAGGCGGCATAGATCTGCCCGAGCACGCTCGCCGCCTGCTTGGCCTGGTCGCCGCTGAGGCCCAGAGCCTTGGCGACGGTGCGGCCGTGATGCGGCATGATCCCGGTCGCCGGATCGACCGAGAAGGTCAGGATCTTCTCGGGCGTGTCATGGGCCACCTTCTCGATGTCCATGCCGCCCTCGGTCGAGACCACGAAGGCGACGCGCGAGGTCTCGCGATCGACCAGCGCTGAAAGGTAGAACTCCTTGGCGATGTCCGAGCCATCCTCGATATAGAGGCGGTTGACCTGCTTGCCGGCCGGGCCGGTCTGCGCCGTCACCAGCGTGTTGCCGAGCATTTCCTTGGCGTGGCTCTCGACCTCTTCGATCGACTTGGCGAGCCGCACGCCGCCCTTGGCATCGGCCGGCAGCTCCTTGAACTTGCCCTTGCCGCGCCCGCCGGCATGGATCTGGCTCTTCACCACATAGAGCGGTCCGGGCAGCTTCTTCGCCGCCTCGACGGCCTCCGCCACCGATAGCGCCGGGAAGCCGGCGGAGACGGGCGCACCGTACTCCTTGAGAACCGCCTTGCCCTGATATTCGTGGATGTTCATGCCTGATGTCCTGTGCCGGTAAAGGGAGAGGCGACGGCGTGATGGCGCAAGACGTTGCCGCCGGCCATCACGCCATCCGTCTGTCTCACGCCAATGACGCGTCGATGCTCTTGCAGGCGTCGATCAGACCCTGGACCGAGGCGACCGACTTGGCCAGCATCTCCTTCTCGGCGCCGTTGAGGCGGATCTTGACGACCCGCTCGACACCCTTGGCGCCGATCACCACCGGCACGCCGACGAACATGTCTTTGACGCCGTACTGGCCCTTGAGCGCGGCCGCCGCGGGCAGCACGCGCTTCTGGTCCTTGAGATAGCTCTCGGCCATGGCGATCGCCGAAGCGGCCGGGGCGTAGAAGGCCGAGCCGGTCTTGAGCAGGTTGACGATCTCGCCGCCGCCCTTGCGGGTGCGCTCGACGATGGCGTCGAGACGCTCCTGCGTCGTCCACTTCATCTTGACGAGGTCGGGCAGCGGGATGCCGGCGACGCCGGAGTAACGGACCAGCGGCACCATGTCGTCGCCATGGCCGCCGAGCACGAAGGCCGAGACGTCCTTGACCGAGACCTTGAACTCGTCGGCGAGGAAGTGGCGGAAGCGGGCGGAGTCGAGCACGCCGGCCATGCCGCAGATCATGTTGGGCTTCAGGCCCGAGAACTTCTGCAGCGCCCAGACCATCGCGTCGAGCGGGTTGGTGATGCAGATCACGAAGGCCTTGGGAGCATACTGCTTGATGCCCTCGCCCACCGACTTCATCACCTTGAGGTTGATGCCGATCAGGTCGTCGCGGCTCATGCCGGGCTTGCGCGGCACGCCGGCGGTGACGATGATCACGTCGGCGCCCTTGATGTCCTCATAGGACTGCGTGCCCTTGTAGCCGGCGTCGAAGCCGTCGACCGGGGCGGACTCGGCGATATCGAGGCCTTTGCCCTGGGGAATGCCCTCGGCGATATCGAACAGGACGACGTCGCCCAGCTCCTTGAGGCCCGCGAGGTGCGCGAGCGTGCCGCCGATCTGTCCGGCGCCGATGAGGGCGATCTTCTTGCGGGCCATTGCCGAATCCTTGTTGTTGGATGCGAGAGCAGTTGAAGCCGAAAAGCCGACGGTTCTTTGACGCAAGCCGCTTCCGGGCTCAACCCCGCGCACGAAGGCACATTGGAATAGCCCGAATTGGTCGTTGAGACATAGCTGGCGGCGAATATCGTGGAATAACAAACCGTTAGGCGCTAACCAACCGCGACGACCCGTCAGGCTGCCTCGCAATGGGGCAGTTACAATTTACAAAAACTGTCATTTTTTTCAGATGACACCGGTCGCAAGCGTGCGCAGCGCCACCCGGATCAGCGTGGCGAGCCTGGCATCGACCGAGGCCTGCGGCACATCCGCCTCCAGTTCCAGCGAGGCAGGATGGATGAAGCGGTGGGTGGCATCGATCACGAAGGCGATAGCGCGGTCGCGGTCGCGCGGCTCGAAGGCGCCCGTGGCGATGCCGTCGTCGATGACGCGCTCGAACAGGGCGCGCACGCGCGTTCTGTTGCGCCGGCTGATCGCATGGCGCTTTGCCACGGCCTGCGACAGCGCCGCGAACAGATGCGGCTCCTCGTGCAGCAGGGTGCGGTTCGCCTTGGCGAGCGCCAGGATCAGGCGCTCGAGCTTGTCCTCGGCAGGGTCAGGCCCGTCGGCGATGTCGGCGAGCGAACGCTCGGCCGCCTTCAGCCAGACATCGACGACAGCATCGATCAGCGCCGTGCGCGAGGGGAAGTAGCGATAGACATTGGCATGGGTCATGCCCGCCTCTTCCGCCACCGCGACCACGGTGAAGCGACGCAGGCCGTGCCGGCGCAGATGCTCGCCGGCGACCGAGAGAATGCGCATCTCGCTCGGTTCGCGCGGCGCAGCCACGCTCAGGTCTCCACCAGCCCGGTCGCGTCGCCGCTAGCCGCCGAGTCGGCCCGGCCGTGCGGCAAGGCGAGGTATTCCTCCGAACGCATCTCGATCAGGCGCGACACCGTCCGGTCGAACTCGAAGGCCTCGCGGCCGTTCTGCGCGACATAGAGCCCGGTCGGCTCTGCCGCCGCCGAGGCGACGAGCTTCACATGGCTCTCATAGAGCGTGTCGATCAGGATGATGAAGCGCTTGGCCTCGTTGCGCCGCTCGATGTCCATGATCGGGATGTCGTCGAGGATCAGCGTGTGGAAGTGCTGCGCGAGCGCGAGATAGTCGGAGGCGCCATAGGCCTGGGCGCAGAGGTCCTTGAAGCTCGCCCGCGCCACGCCGCCCGCCGCCTGCGGCAGCTTGAGCTCATGGCCCTTGATCGCGATCGTCGTTGGCGCCCCCTGCGCCAAGCCGGTGAGCTGGCTGAAGGCCTTGTCGAGCGCAGCCTTCGCCTTGTCGTCGGCGGGCACGTGATAGGTCGGCGCGCCGCCGAGCTTTTCCAGCCGGAAATCGGTGCGCGCCTCCAGCTTGATCACGTCGACCTTGCTGGCGAGCAAGTCGATGAAGGGCAGGAAGAGCGCGCGGTTGAGACCACCCTCATACAGCCGCGACGGCTCGACATTCGAGGTCGCGACCACGGTGACGCCGTCGGCGAAGAGCTTGGTGAACAATCGCCCGAGGATCATCGCATCGGCGATGTCGGTGACGGTGAACTCGTCGAAGCAGAGCAGGCTCGCCTCCTCAGCCAGCTCCGCCGCCACCGGCCCGATCGGGTCCGGCTCCTTGACCGTGCCGGCCTTGAGCGCCTGGCGATAGGCATGGATGCGCTCATGCACATCGGCCATGAAGGCGTGGAAGTGCACGCGCCGGCGCGCCGCAACCGGGACCGTCTCGTAGAAAAGGTCCATCAGCATGGTCTTGCCGCGGCCGACCGAGCCCCAGATGTAGAGGCCCTTGACTGCATCCGCAGCCGGCTGCTTGCGCCCGAACAGCCAGCCGAGCGCGCTGCTCTTCTTCGCCAGCTTGCGGCTCGCGAGGGTTTCGGACAGCGCCTGCAGCCGCCTGACGACGGCGATCTGTGCCGGATCGCGCTCGATCGCGCCCGAGGCGACCAGGGTGTCATAGCGTTCGGGGAGCGTGGCGGACATGGCCTGGAGGCGGGACAGCAGGGAGAGACGTCGCCTTCCGGGTTACGGCAGGGCGGCCCGCCCCGCAACCCTCGGCGAGGCCGGCGCGCTATGCGGCCTGGCGCGGGCGCACCCAGCCGGCGCGCAGATGGCGGGCGAGCTCGCGCGCCGACTCCGAGGGCTGCGAGCGCGACAGATGCAGCGTGATCGCGAAGGGCGGCAGCTCGGGCAACCCTTCTGCCGACCCGAGAATGTCGAGATCGGACGGCACGGTGCAGGCGAGCCAGGCGGTTACGGCAAGGTCGGTCCGAACCGTCGCCGTGGTCGCATCGATGTTGCCGTTCTCGAACACGCTGCGCCACGCCCGCCCCTGCCCGTCGAGCGCTTCGGTCACGGCCGGCCGGAAGGCGCAACTATCGGCCACCAGCGACAAGGGCAGTGGCTGTTTCAGATGAGCGGTGCCGGCCCTGGCGCCGACCCAGACCAGCCGTTCGATTCCGAGGCATTCCCCGCCGGCGGCCGAAAGCGGCTCCTCGACCAAAGCAAGATCGACCTCGCCCTTGCCGAGCGCCTCTAGCAATTGCGGCGAGGACGCGCAGACCAGCGAGATCTCGACCAGCGGGCTCGCCTCGGCAAAACCCTTCAGGATCGGCGCGAGCGCGGTGCCGACGAGGTCATAGGGCACGCCAAGCCGCACCGTACCGGCGCAGCTTGTCGTCATCTCAGCCCAGATCTCGTCATTGAGACCGAGCAGCCGGCGCGCCTTGGCGAGCAATCGATCGCCCGAGGCCGTCAGCTTCAATCCGCGCCGCTCGCGCAGGAACAGGGCCTGCCCGAGCCGCCGCTCAAGCCGCATGATCTGCTGGCTGACGGCGCTCTGCGTCAGATGCAGCGCATTGCCAGCCACGGTCATGCTGCCATGGTCGGCCACGGCGACGAAAGCCCGGATCAGTTCGAGGTCGAGATTGCGCATGGCGGGCATTATGGATCGTAATGCCGAATCCCTTCAACATTCGTTTTCATGATCCCGCCAGGAGACCTATGTCCTCGGCTCCATTTTGGAGCCGCCTCATGTCCCCGGAATCGGTCCTGCCGCTGATCGCCTTCGCCGCCATCTCGACGGTGACACCGGGCGCCACCACGACCCTCGCCACCGCCTCCGGCGCCCATTTCGGCTTCCGTCGCTCCCTGCCCTTTATGGTCGGCGTCGCTATCGGATTGGCCGGAATGGCAGTCGCGGCTGCGGCCGGGCTCGCCGGTCTGCTCCTGGCTATGCCCTCGCTCGAATTCGCGATGAAGCTCGCCGGCTCGGCTTATCTGCTATGGCTCGCAATCAGGATCGGCCGCAGCGGCCCGCCGCATCTCGACAGGAGTATCGCCAGGCCAACGAGCTTTGCCGGCGCGCTCTGGATCCAGCTCCAGAATCCCAAGGGCTGGGCGATGACGCTCGGCGCCGCCGCCTCCTTCGGAGAGCTCGCCCGCGGTGCGGGAGAACTCGCCGCCCTGCTCGGCACAGTCTTCGGAGTGCTCGCGCTGCTGTCGCTGATGCTCTGGTGCGTCGCCGGACTGCTTCTGGCGCGGCTACTCACGCAGGCCTGGCAATGGCGCGCCCTCAACATCGCGCTTGCGCTGGCATTGGCCGCCTCGATCGCCACCATGTGGCGATAGCGCACAATCTTGACCATTCCGGCCAGTCTTACAGGCATCTAGCCGTAAATTGCCGCAATTGCGCCTCTTGCATTCCCAGATCAGAAGCTCATCTTGGCATCCGAGTTAGGGAAGACACGCCTCCTTTGGGCAGCGCCATCCGCGCTTTCACAGGAGTTGCAATTGAACCGTTCGATCAAGTCTGGCGCCAAGGCCAGACACGGCGAGGTCAGGCGTCTCTGGCCTGCCGAGCGCGACCTCTTCACCGCCCATCTGCTTCGTCTCGACACCGCCACGCGGCGCGAGCGGTTCGGGACGGCGGTCAACGATGATTTTCTCCGCGCTTACGCCGATACCACATTCGGTGTCGGCGGGCTCGTATACGCCTATGTCGAGGCCGGCGAGATTCGCGGCGCCGCCGAATTGCGCGGGCTGGAGGAGATTATCGTCCAGACGGGCGAAGCCGCCTTCAGCGTCGAACGCGACTGGCGCCGGCGCGGCATCGGCGGGGAGCTGTTCAGCCGTCTGATCACGGCCGCACGCAACCGCAATATCCGCACGCTCTACATGACCTGCCTGCCGGAGAACGCGGCGATGCGGAATCTCGCGCGCAAGTTCGAGGCCGAGATGGTCGGCGGCTACGCCGATGTCGAGGGTCGGATCGCCACCGGCGCGCCGACGCCGTTCACCCTGCTCGACGAAGCCCTCGACAACGCCCGCAGCTTCGCGACCTTGTCGCTCTCGCTGCAGCGCAAGTTCTGGCCGCAGGGCTTGTTCAGCCGGAGCGCCTCGCGGCACTGACACGGCCTCGCAAGAACGACGGGCGCCGTGCTTATCGATTCATCGAGAGCCCGGCGCCCGATTTGGTGATCGCGCCGTTCATGGCACCGCCGCTGCCGACGCGCAGGCGCGCCACCACCGCTCCCCCCCGTTGATAGAGATAGACCTCGCCGTCGCGGTAGTCCCAGGCGTTGACCTGCTGCAGGTCGCGATTGCTGCAGCCCGTGGCGTTGGCGCGGTAGAGGTCGAGCGAAGGCGAGCTCGAGAGCTGCACCCGGCAGGAGCCGCCGGTCGCCTCCTGTGCCGTCCAGTTGCCAATGACGCCGTCGCGGCTCGAAACCGCGCCGCCGCGTGTCGAGCCGCCGCCCGGCGTTGCGCCTGGATTGGCGTTGGCGACCTGGTTGCTCGGCGGCGCCGGCTCGACCGGGCGCTGCTGCTGCACCGGCGGCTGTTGCCCCGGCTGCGCCGCCTGCGGATCGAAGAACGGATCGTTCTGGGGCGGCATGCCGCCCGCGCCCGGCGCGGAACCGCCAGGGGGATAACCACCGGCCTGCGGCGACGGCCCACTCGGATAGCCGCCCGGTGGCGGCAAGGGCTCGGAGGTGATCGGAGCCGACTGGATCGGCGGCGCCGACTGGACCGGCTCGCTATAGACCGGTGCGCGCGCGACGGCCTGGCCGGAACCCGAACCATAGCCACCGAAACGCTGCGATCCTGCGCAGGCGGTCAGCAGCACGAGAGGCAGCAGGCTCGCGGCCCGCAGCAGCACAGAAGTCCTGAAGCTCATTCCCACCATCTCGACCAGTCGCCCGTCCGCAGCATTGTGCCCATGCTGCCTGAATGCGGCATGAAATATCTGGCGTGCGCGTGGTTCAAGGCTGCAAAACGCGCATCGGTCAAGTCTCAACATGGTTTTGCAGCACGCTTATGGCATGGCAGAACGATGCTCCCGCCATCCGGACCATCAGATGAAGCCGCTTAGCCCCTCTTCGATCCGCGCGCCCTTCGCGCGCTACAGCCACGGCGTCGAACTGCCTTCCGGCCAGCGGCTCGCCTTCTGCTCCGGCCAGCTCGGCATCGCCGCCGACGGTACGATCCCCCAAGGAGCCAGGGAGCAGGCCGATCTCTGCTTTTCCAACATCGCCGCGATCCTGGGCGAGGCCGGGATGACGCTGAAGGACATCGTCCGCATCAACGCCTACGTCACCGACCGGGCCCATATGAAAGGCTATATGGAGTCGCGCGATGCCCATGTCGGCACCCCGCCGCCGGCCTCGACCCTGATGATCGTCTCCGGCTTCACCCTGCCGGAATTCAAGGTCGAGATCGAGGTCGTCGCGGCCGCGCCCGAAAGGCGGCGCAAGCCGGCGCGCACGGTCACAGCGCCGAAATTCTGATCCGACACCCTGCAAGGTCATCCCGGACAAGCCGCGAAGCGGCGCCGATCCGGATCCGTTCCTGAGCCTTGCCGAAAGACGTTCCGGAATGGGTCCCGGGTCTCCCTCCGGTCGCCCGGCACGACCCGAGTGATCGGGCGCAGGCCCCGCGCGACGATCAGCTCGCGTCGGGCGCGCGCCAGGGGAAGCTCCAGGTCTCGGTCAGGGTCTTGCTGCCGCTCTTCAGGAAGGCGCGCATCTCGGCGAGCTGGCCCGGCTCCACTACGATGTCGATGAAGGCGCGGAAGCCCTCCGTCTTCGGGTTCGGCACCAGGAAGGCCCGGTTGATCCGGCCATAGGCGATCGAGGGCACGATCTCGACCTTCTCCGGCTGCTTCAGATAATAGCCGAGATCGCCGCCGGCGAAATCGACGATGAAGCGGCGGGTGTTCTCGGTCACGGCCTCGCCCGAGCCGAGCGCCTTCGGCTTGGCCTGGTAGGTGTTGATCGCCCGCCCGCCCGGATGCAGATCGCTGGAATCCAGCATCGCGGTGAGCTTGTAGCCGAAGCGGAATTCGCGCCCCGGCTCCAGCGCCAGCTTCGGCGCCCAGAGCGCGACGATATTGTCGTTGGTCTCGTCGGTCGTCGGCAGTTCGATCAGCTCGACCACGCCCTCGCCCCAGTCGCCTTGCGGCTCGATCCAGTAGGACGGCCTGAGCTCATAATTGAGGTCGAGGTCTTGATAATGCTCGAACACCCGGTCGCGCTGCATCAGGCCGAAGCCGCGGACGTTGCGCTCGACGAAGGAGGAGGTGGCCGGAACGCGGGCGTTGCGCAGGGGGCGCCAGATCCACTCGCCAGTGCTGGAATGGATCAGGAGTCCATCCGAATCGTGCAGCTCGCTGCGGAAATCGTCGTGGAAGCGCCGGTCGTTCTCGCCGGTGAAGAACATCGAGGTCAGCGGCGCCAGGCCAAGCTTCTCGATCGGCTTGCGCGGGAACAGCGCCGCGCCGACATCGACCACGCTGTCGCCGTCCGGATAGATGTGGAAGCGATAGGCTCCGGCGACGGACGGCGAATCGAGCAGCGCATAGACCGTGATGCGCTCGGCGTCGGCTGCCGGCGTCTCCACCCAGAACTCGCGGAAGATCGGAAACTCCTCGCCGCCCGGCACGCCTGCGCCGATCGAAAGGCCACGCGCCGAGAGGCCATAGCGCTGCCCGCGCCCGAGCACGCGGAAATAGCTCGCGCCGATGAAGGAGATCAGCTCGTCGAAGACGCGCGGATCATTGAGCGGGTAATGCAGCCGGAAGCCGGCGAAGCCGAGATTGACCGGCAGCGGCTTGTCGAACTTGGTTCGCCCGTAATCAAAGAGATTGGTGGCATAGGGCACCGGCGTCGGTACGCCGTCGCGGATCACGTTCACCGTTACCGGCCGGGTGAACAGGAAGCCGGGATGGAACATCTGCATGCGGAAGCCGGAATTCGATTGGGCGAGCAGCGCCCGCTCCGGCCGGAAGCGGATCTCGCGCCAGGCGTCGAAATCGAGCCGCGTCAGCGCCTCCGGCAAGGCCGGCCCTGCTTCATAGGGTACGGCCGCGATCTCGCGGGCCCGGCGCACCACCTCGTCGAAGCCGAATCGCGGCTGCGGCGGCGCCTGTTCCGGCTGCTGCGCCAGCAAAGCCTGCGGCGCAGCGTTGGCGCACAATGCGGCGCTCAGCCCGGCCAGAACCCGGCGGCGATCGGTAACCGTCATGATCGAAGCTTGCCCCTTGGATATAAACGCGCGAAGGCGCGCTGCGCCAACGACTTAGGCGATGAAATGGGGCTGGTCTAGGGCACAGCCATCGCCTGCGCAGGCCAGTGTTGAAAGGAAACGCGAGCGCCGCCCTTCTCCCCCCGCCCCGTCCTGTAAAAAATCCGGTCCCGGCCGTCAGAAAAAACTTGAAGCGCGGAGTCCGCGCCCGTATATGCAGCTCACCCAATTCGCACGTGCCTGTGGCCGCGTGCTGGTCGGTGGGCATCCGGACAAGAGGCCGGACAGCCGCCAGGGATGGGAAACGGATGGAGGGGGATGGATATCCCCTCAAATCACGCTCCCGGCTTTCGCAAGAAGGCCGCTCCCGAACAGCGACCAGCAGCCGGAGGCGAAACCGGCGAACCCCGAATCTCCACGGGGGACGTAGCTTAAAGCAACGACGGAGCGGGCTTTTTTGGTCTCGTTGGTCCTCCAAAGGCCAACACCGAAGAGGCTTGTCCTTCATTGCCGGGCGTGCGGGGTTAATCTCCCAATCGACGGCGTTTCGGGTCCGGACGTCTCGTCCGCAGTCCTAAGGCGTCTCCACAGCGCCTCGGGTCGCGGTCGTTTCAACCGGCTACACGTCGTATCGGCGCCGCTTGCGCCGAAGAGGAGCAGCGTCTCATGACCGAGCGCATCCGTGAGTTTCTGCGTGACCGCCGCGAGGACGGCCCCTGCGTCGTGATCGACCTCGAGGTCGTGCGCGAGAACTATGTCGCCTTCTCCCGGGCACTGCCGGACACCCGCGTCTTCTACGCGGTCAAGGCGAATCCGGCTCCGGAAGTGCTGCGCCTGCTGGCCAAGCTCGGCTCCTGCTTCGATTGCGCCTCGGTCGTCGAGATCGAACTGGCGCTGTCGGCCGGCGCCACGGCCGACCGCATCTCCTTCGGCAACACCATCAAGAAGGAGCGCGACGTCGCCCGCGCCATGGAGCTCGGCGTGCGCCTGTTCGCCGTCGATTGCGAGGCCGAGGTCGAGAAGGTCGCCCGCGCCGCCCAGGCCACCAAGTCCGAAGGCGCGCGCATCTTCTGCCGCATCCTCTGCGACGGCGCCGGTGCCGACTGGCCGCTCTCGCGCAAGTTCGGCTGCGTGCCTGAAATGGCCGCAGACGTGCTCGAGCACGGCCATCGCCTCGGCCTGCAGGCCTATGGCATCTCGTTCCACGTCGGCTCGCAGCAGGCTAATGTGAACGCTTGGGATTCGGCCCTGGCCTCGGCCTCGGCCGTGTTCAAGGAGTGCGCCACGCGTGGCCTGTCGCTGTCGATGGTGAATCTCGGCGGCGGTTTCCCGGCGCGCTACCTGAAGCCGATCCCGGGCGTCCCGGCCTATGGCGATGCGATCTTCCAGGCGCTGTCGAAGCATTTCGGCAACCGCCTGCCGGAGACCATCATCGAGCCGGGCCGCGGCATGGTCGGCGAAGCCGGTCTGATCGAGGCCGAGGTCGTTCTGATCTCGAAGAAGAGCGAGGACGACCAGGTCCGCTGGGTCTATCTCGACATCGGCAAGTTCAACGGTCTTGCCGAGACGATGGACGAGGCGATCCGCTACCCGATCCGAACGATCCGGGACGGCGACGCCACGGTTCCCTGCGTGCTCGCCGGCCCGACCTGCGATTCGGTCGACGTCATGTACGAGAAGACCCCGTACATGCTGCCGTTCAGCCTGGAGATCGGCGACAAGGTCCTGATCGAGGGTACCGGGGCCTATACGACGACCTATGCGGCCGTCGCCTTCAACGGCTTCCCGCCGCTGAAGCAGTACGTCATCTGACGAAACGGGAGGGCTCGCTGCCCTCCCTCACTCATCGGGTCCGGCGAAGCGCCCTGCCACGATCGGCAGGCTGCCCGGGAAACCGGGCGGAGCGTTCGTGCCTCCAAGAATGGAGCGCGGGCGTGGCTCCCGCCGGACCCTCTTCCACACAATCCTTTGTTTGTGGCCGCGTCCGCGCGGCGCCGGGAAGGTCCGCGAGACGGCGGGCGCTCCGGCAGGAGGTGCGTCATGATCACGATCCGCGACGAGATCGAGACCGATATTCCAGCCCGCGAGGTCCTGCTCGACCGCTGCCTCGGCGAGCGCCGCACGACGAAGTCGAGCGAGCGCCTGCGCGAAGGCCGCATGCCGGCGGAAGGCCTGGCCCTAACGGCCGAGCGCGATGGCGCGATCGTCGCGACCGTGCGGCTCTGGCATGTCGAGGCCAACGGCAAGCCGGCGCTGCTGCTCGGCCCGCTTGCGGTCTCGCCGGACCTGCAGGGCGAGGGTCTCGGCAAGGCGATGATGCGCGAGGCGATCTGGCGCGCCGCCTGCCGCGGCCATGGCGCGATCCTGCTCGTCGGCGATGCGCCCTATTACGAGCGCTTCGGCTTCACGCCTGAGCCGATGGCCGAACTTGCCATGCCAGGCCCGTTCGAGCGCGAGCGCTTCCTCGGCCTCGAGCTGCGCGATGGTGCGCTCCAGGGCGCGAGCGGCGTTCTCAAGGCCACGGGGGCGCTCGTGCCGGCCGCCGAAACGGACGGACTCCGACGTCGCGCAGCCTGAGCGCCCGGACACCGCACCATCCTTGACGGGCAGGCCTTAGGGTCTGCCCGTTCTGCGTTTGGGCGATTGTTATTTCACCGGCTTTGTCGCCGAAACGTCATCTTGCCTTCACCGGACTGTCGTCCGGCATCGCCATCACCCGCCGCGAAGGCGGGAACAATGGCAGACACGGTTCTGACGAACAGATTGGCAAAGCCGCGGGTGCTGCAGCTCGCTTCCTCGCGACCTCGCCGGTCGACGCTGCTCGCCTTCGGCTTGCTGGCCCCCTCGCTGATCCTGCTGACACTGTTTACCTACTGGCCGGTCGCTCAGGTCTTCTGGCAATCATTGCACAACCAGCAGAAGGTCGGCGGCCCGCAGGGCTTTGTCGGGCTCGCGAACTTCGCGGCCCTCTTCGCCGACGCCGCCTTCCGCAAGGCTCTCGCCAACAACCTGCTCTACGCCGTCGGCACCGTGATCCCGAGCCTCGTGCTGGCGCTCGGCTTCGCCATGGCGCTGGTCCGGTCGAGCCGCGTCAACGCGCTGTTCCGCTCGCTCTTCTTCCTGCCGGTGCTGATCCCGCTCGTCGCGGCCGCCTCGGTCTTCCTGTTCATCTTCCTGCCCAATGCCGGACTGCTCGACTACCACCTCGCCAAGCTCGCGATCTCCGGCCCGAACTGGCTGGGTGATCCCGACATCGCCCTGTATTCGATCATGGGCCTGACGATCTGGAAGAACGCCGGCTACTACATGCTGTTCTTCCTCGCCGGCCTGCAGGCGGTGCCGGCCGACGCCTATGAGGCGGCGATCCTCGATGGCGCCAATCCCTGGCAGCGCCTGCGCTACGTCACCCTGCCTTACATCAAGCCGACGATCGGCTTCGTGCTGGTGATCGGGCTGATCAACGTCGTCACCCAGGTCGACCACGTCTTCGTGCTGACCAAGGGCGGCCCGTCCGACTCCACCAACCTGCTGCTGTTCTACGTCTACCAGCAGGCGGTCGAGAGCTATGATGCCGGTCGCGCTGCCGCCGGCACGCTCGTCATGCTGGCGCTGCTCCTCGTCATCTCGGCAAGCTCGCTCCGCACGATCGAGCGCTCCTTCGGGGAGCGCGACCGATGATCGAGGCCTCGACCGGCGTCGCCAACCGCGAGATCACGCCAAAGCTCGGCTATGCCACGACCCTGCTGCTGGCGGCGCTCTGGATGGTGCCGTTTCTCTGGATGCTGGTCGCCGCCTTCAACCCGCACACCTATGGCGGCTCGGGCATGGCCTCGCTGGTGCCGTCCTATCTGCCGACGCTCGGCAACTTCGCCGAAGCCTGGGCCTCGGCCGATTTCCCGCGCTACGGCCTCAACACCGCGATCATCAGCTTCGGCATCCTGGCCGTGCAGATCGTCACCATCACGCTGGCGGGCTATGCCTTCGCTCGCATCGACTTCCCCGGCCGGACGCTCTGCTTCTATCTTTTCCTGCTGCAGCTGATGCTGGCGCCGGTCGTGCTGATCGTACCGAACCTCGCGACGATCGCCCGGCTCGGCCTCTATGACAGCCTGCTCGGCGTGATGGCGCCCTATTTCGCCTCCGCCTTCGGCACCTTCCTGATGCGCCAGGCGTTTCTGGCGATCCCGCGCGAGCTCGAGGACGCGGCGCTGATCGACGGCGCCAGCGTCTGGCAGCGCATCGGCTTCATCTATCTGCCGCTGGCGAAGCCCTCGCTGATCGCCTTCTCGATCGTCTCCGTCACCAGCCACTGGAACGAGTTCCTCTGGCCGCTGATGGTGATCAATTCGCCGGATTTGCGCCCCCTCACCGTCGGCCTCGCCTCGTTCACGCGCGGCGCCGAGGGTGCGCAGGCCTGGGGCGTCATCGCCGCCGGCACCCTGATGGTCAGCGCTCCGCTGCTGATCGCCTTCGCGCTGTTCCAGCGCGCCTTCGTCAATTCCTTCGTCTCGTCAGGCATCAAGTAAGGGGTCCAGACAATGACCAGCACCACCCGCAGATCGGTCCTCGCCGGCGCGGCACTTGCCGCTTCCTTCGCGGTCACACCCGCTTTCGCGCAGGCGCCGACCGAGATCGAGCTGTTCTTCCCCGTCCCGGTCGACGGGCAGCTCGCCCGTGACATGACCGCGCTGATCAAGGAGTTCAACGAGAAGAACCCTGCGATCAAGGCGACGCCGGTCTACACCGGCTCCTATGACGAGACGCTGATCAAGACCCGCGCCGCGATGAAGGCCGGCAAGCCGCCGGCCGCCGTGATCATGTCGGCCAACTTCCTGCTCGATCTCAAGATCGAGGGCGAGATCCAGAAGCTGGATGACCTCATCAAGGCCGACGGCAAGAGCAACGACGCCTATATGGGCCAGTTCTTCCGCGCCCTGCACGGCAACGCCGTGCTAGACCGCTCGGTCTACGGCGTCCCCTTCCATAATTCGACGCCACTGCTCTACGTCAACGCCGACCACTTCAAGGAAGTTGGCCTCGATCCGGAGAAGCTGCCGACGAACTGGGAAGAGCTCGCCGCCGCCGCCAAGAAGCTGACCAGGCGCGAGGGCGACCGCGTCACCCGCTGGGGCATCATGGCGCCCTCGAACTACGATTACGGCGGCTGGATCCTGCAGGCCCTGACCCAGTCGAACGGCGGCCAGTGGTTCAATGTCGATTACGGCGGCGAGGTCTACTATGACAGCCCGTCCATGCTCGGCGCCCTGACCTTCTGGTCGGACCTCGTCGCCAAGCACAAGGTCCACCCGGCCGGGGTCCAGGCGGGGGGCGCGGTCTCGACCGCTTTCCTCTCCGGCCAGGCCTCGATGATACTGCTCTCGACCGGCTCGCTGACTCATATCCGCACCAACGCGAAGTTCCCCTACAAGGTCGCGTTCGTGCCGAAGAACGTGAAGAACGAGGTGCCGATCGGCGGCGCCTCGCTTGTCATCCCGACTGGCGTCGAAGGCGAGCGCCGCAAGGCTGCCTGGACGCTGATCAACTGGATGACCTCGCCGGAGAAGTCCGGCTGGTGGAGCCGCGCCACCGGCTACTTCGCGCCGAACATGGCCGCCTACGAGCTGCCGGAGATGAAGGAGTTCATCGCCAAGAACCCGGATGCCGGCATCGCCGTCAGCCAGCTCGCCTATGCCAAGCCCTGGTTCGCCACCTATAAGACGGTTCCGGTCCGCAAGGCGATCGAGGACGAGCTGCAGGCCGTCCTCTCCGGCAAGAAGCAGCCGAAGGAAGCACTCGTCTCGGCCCAGAAGACCGCCGACGAGATCATGAAGCCCTATGTCGAGCAGACCGCCCTCAAGCTGCCGACGCAGTAAAGAGCGATCGCCATCTTCATGGTCGGGCTTGTCCCGACCATCCACGTCCTCCCTTCATCCACGTCGCAAGACGTGGATGCTCGGCACAAGGCCGAGCATGACGGGGAACCAAGACCCGGATCGTAACGCCATGCTGATCGCCCACATCACCGACCTGCACATCCGCCCGCTCGGCAAGCCGGCCTATCGCGTCTCCGAGACCAATGCCCTGACCGAGCGCGCGCTCGACGTCGTCGCGGCCCTGCGCCCGCAGCCGGATGCGCTGGTGATCACCGGCGACCTCACCGATTGCGGCCTCGCCGAGGAATATGGGCTGCTGGCCAACCTGCTGGAACGGATCGAGGTGCCGGTGCTGCTGCTGCCGGGCAATCACGATCGCCGCGAGACCTTGACGGCCGGCCTGACGCTCGGACCGCACGCCCTGCTCGACGACGGCTTCGTCCAGTTCAGCGCCGACCTCGGCGATGTCAGGCTGATCGGCCTCGACACCCTGCTGCCCGGCCAGAGCGCCGGCGCGCTCTGTGACAAGCGCCTCGGCTTCCTGGAGAAGGCGCTCGCCGGTGCGAACGGCAAGCCGGTCGTCATCTTCATGCACCACCCGCCCTTCGACTGCGGCATCATCCACATGGACCGAATTCGCCTGCTCGAAGGCGCTGATGGCTTCCGCGAGATCGTCGCCCGTTATCCGAATGTCGAGCGCATTCTCTGCGGCCACCATCACCGGCCGATCACGACGCGCTTCGCCGGCACGATAGCCCAGATCGCGCCGAGCGTGACGCATCAGGTCACGCTCGATCTCGCGCCCGAAGGTCCGGCAACCTTCCATATGGAGCCGCCGGCTTACTACTTGCACAGCTATCGGCCCGGCACAGGGCTCGTAAGCCACATGGCTTATGTCGAGCGCTATCCGGGTCCCTACCCCTTCGTGCTCGACGCCGATTATCCCGGCGCGCACGCCTGAGACCGCCTGCCTGTCGCCCCCTTCCGGTTGACCCTGGGGACGCCAGGCCATACCAGCGTCCGCTGATCCACCAAGGCACGACCCAGGAGTTGAAAAGAATGACGGATTGGCCCGTATACGGCGAGATCAGCGGCCCGATCGTGATGATCGGCTTCGGTTCGATCGGCCGCGGGACGCTGCCGCTGATCGAGCGGCATCTCAAATTCGACAAGAGCCGGTTCGTGGTGATCGCACCCGACGACGACAACCGCGCTTTGCTGGACGAGCGCGGCATCCGCTTCATCCAGGAAGCCGTGACGCTCGAGAACTACAAGACCATGCTGGAGCCGCTGCTGACCGCGGGCGGTGGCCAGGGCTTCTGCGTCAACCTCTCCTGCGACACCGGCTCGCGCGACATCATGGAGCTCTGCTCCAGCCTCGGTGCGCTCTATATCGACACGGTCAACGAGCCCTGGCTCGGCTTCTATTTCGACGAGACGAAGGGTCCGGGCGAGCGCTCGAATTATGCGCTGCGCGAGATGACTCTCGCCGCCAAGCGCGCCCGCGCGCCGGGCTCGACCACGGCCGTCTCCTGCTGCGGCGCCAATCCCGGCATGGCCTCCTGGCTGGCCAAGAAGGCTCTGCTGAACATCGCCTCCGACATGCGCCTCAACGTGCCGCAGCCGACCACCCGCGAGGAATGGGCCGGGCTGATGAAGCAGGTCGGCGTCAAGGGCATCCATATCGCCGAGCGCGACACGCAGCGCTCGAAGAACCCCAAGCCGCCGGGCGTCTTCGTCAACACCTGGTCGGTCGAAGGCTTCATCTCCGAGGGCGTGCAGCCGGCCGAGCTCGGCTGGGGCACTCATGAGAAGTGGATGCCGGACAATGCCCGCACCCACGAGACCGGTTCGCAGGCGGCGATCTACCTGATGCAGCCCGGCGCTGAGACGAAGGTGCGCAGCTGGTGCCCGACCCCGGGTCCGCAATACGGCTTCCTGGTGACGCACAACGAGTCGATCTCGATCGCCGACTACTTCACCGTGCGTGACGAGGCCGGCAAGGCGATCTACCGGCCGACCTGCCACTACGCCTATCACCCGGCCAACGACGCCGTGCTCTCGCTGCACGAGATGTTCGGCAATGCCGGCCGGCCGCAGGAACAGCACCACATCCTCGAGGAAAACGAGGTCATCGACGGCATCGACGAACTCGGCGTGCTGCTCTACGGCCACGACAAGGGCGCCTACTGGTTCGGCTCGCAGCTCTCGACGGAGGAGGCGCGCAAGCTCGCTCCCTACCAGACCGCGACGGGCCTGCAGGTCACCTCGGCCGTGCTCGCCGGCATGGTCTGGGCGCTGGAGAACCCCAAGGCCGGCATCGTCGAGGTCGAGGAGATGGATCTCGACCGCTGCCTTTCGATCCAGATGCCCTATCTCGGGCCGGTGCAGGGCTATTACACCGACTGGACACCGCTCGACGGCCGCCCGGGCCTGTTCCCGGAGGATATCGACACCTCCGACCCCTGGCAGTTCAAGAACATCCTGGTGCGCTGATCGTCACAGCAAAAGGCCCGCCTCACGGCGGGCCTTTTTCATTTCGAACGCTGCGCTCAGAAACGCGGCGTCGAGAAGCTGTTGGCGAAGGGGTTGGCGCCCGAGCCGATGCGCGAGGGCAGCGTGCCCTCGCCATAGAGCTCGCCCGCAGCCGAATAGACCGGGCTCGCCACGAAATGCTGCGAGGCATAGCGGTTCATGCTGCCGACCGGTACGACATTGCCGGCGTCGAAATAGCTGCGCTTCTGGACGGTGACACGCAAAGGCTTGCGCTGTTGCTGCGCCTCGGCCACCGAGGCGGCAAAGGTGACCGCTGCGACCGACAGGGCGAGACCAGCGGCGAGACGGGAAAGCGAACGCATGACGATCTCCTGAAGCGGTTGCCCCCGCCGAAGTTGCCGGCGGATCGGCTATCGCAGACGATACAATTCCCGAGTTAATGCTTTTGTTGCGCCTTGCCAGTGCAGGGCGGCCACACGAGGCCGTTACCGCGCCTGCGCCTGCTTGCTGCTGGTCGGCCGCAGCGCCGGGGCCTTGCCGTCGGCGTCGAGCCAGGAGCCCTTTCGGCCGGTCGCCGCAAGCCGCGGCACCGAGCAGCCCTGCCGGCGGTTGAGCTCGGTGCGGGCGAAATTGCTGCGCAGCTCGGGATCGTCGCCGGCGCTCAGGAGATCGATCCGGTCGATCAGGCAGATCAATTGCGCCCTGTCGGCCGGTCGCGCCTCGCTGCCGCACCACCAGCCGGAGAAGGACAGATGCGCCGCCCCGTCGAGATGGCGGAAGGCGATGCAGGCTCGCCCGGCTTTGCCGTCGCTCAGACCGATATCGGCGGTCTCGACGGTGCCGAACTTGGTCTCGATCGTGGTCGCCGCACCGCTGCGCCCGACCGAGAGGCCACGCGCCGCACTCTCGCGCACCAGCGTGATCACGAAGGGTTGCGCCTGCCCGGCGAGTGCCTTCTGCACCTGTGCATCACGGTTGACCTGGAACTTGAGCGCCAGGAAGGATTTGCTGTCGCCGAATTCGCCGAAGCTCAGCATGTCCTCGCGGCGCTGGCCGTCCTGGCTGCGCCGCGCCTCATAGGCGCTGCGCTTGTCGAGCTCGGGCGACTCCAGGCCGAACAGCGCGATCGGACGACCGATCATCACCCAGCCGTCCTGTCCGGCGGCCATCGGTAGCGCCTGGAGGCGAACATCGCGTACCAGCGGAGCGGCTACGGCCTCCGTCGAGGCCAGATTGGCGAGCGCAGGTTCCGACGAACCGGAAGAAAGACCGGCAACGAGCATCGCAGTCAGGCTCACTCCGGTCAGCGCGGCGAGGCCGCGCCAGACGAGGCCGCCCGTCAAGCCGATCGCGCCGGAGCGCAGCAAGCGCAGCACGGGCCGCATGATCCGCGCAAAGCCGGCTTCGGTCGCGTCGGCGAGATCGACCAGCCGGGCCGCGAGATCGAAGCGGCCCGGTGCGGCGTTGGCCAGGCCCTGCAGGCGCGGCTGAAGGCGTTGCCCGCTGTCCTGCAGGCGCAGCTTGAGTCGCTGCCAGATGGCGCTGATCTCGTCCCCGGACACGACAATACCCAACCCGTTAGACGGCCCGCACTGCTGCAAGCCGCTTCGTCCCACTCGCAGGCGAGCTTTCGCCGGCCGTGATGAGCAGGCCGTTACCGGACGTGCTTCATCGCGAAACAGGGTCAATGGCAGGTAAGGAGGCAGGGTTAATGCCGGCGCTGCAGCAGGACGATTGACTTTTCACGGCAGCTTGTGTTTGGGATTGCGCGCCGGGCACTTATCTCCCGGCTTCGCGATGATGTTCAGGTTGGCTCTGTGACGTTCCGTCTGACGACGAAAACCACGACCAAAACGACGGCCGGGAAAACCCGGACGTCGCACTGACACGTCGCCTCGATTCCGGGATCTCCCCCCCGGCCGGGGTCAACCGGCCGAACCCGCGATCGAGATGAGCGGCGACGGCCTCCCCGGGGAGGCACAACCGGTTTCGCCAGAAGGAATTCTTAGAGATGAGCTTCAAGGTCGCGGTCGTCGGCGCCACGGGCAATGTGGGCCATGAAATGCTCGACATCCTCGCCGAGCGTGCTTTCCCCGTCAGCGAGGTGGTGGCGCTCGCCTCTTCCCGTTCGGTCGGCACCGAGGTCTCCTTCGGTGACAAGACGCTGAAGGTGAAGGCGCTCGAGCATTACGATTTCTCCGACACCGATATCTGCCTGATGTCGGCGGGCGGCGCGGTCTCGAAGGAATGGTCGCCGAAGATCGGTGCGCAGGGCGCCGTCGTGATCGACAACTCCTCGACCTGGCGCATGCATCCCGACGTGCCGCTGGTCGTGCCGGAGGTGAACGCCGCGGCCGCTGCCGGCTTCAGCAAGATGAACATCATCGCCAACCCGAACTGCTCGACCGCGCAGCTCGTCGTGGCGCTGAAGCCGCTGCATGAGCGCTTCGGCGTCAAGCGCGTCGTCGTCTCGACCTATCAGTCGGTCTCCGGCGCCGGCAAGGAGGCGATGGACGAGCTCTTCAACCAGACCCGCTCGGTCTTTGCCGCCGGCGAGGTCCAGGCCAAGAAGTTTTCCAAGCGCATCGCCTTCAACGTTATCCCGCACATCGACGTCTTCATGGAAGACGGCTTCACCAAGGAAGAGTGGAAGATGATGGCGGAAACCAAGAAGATCCTCGATCCGAAGATCAAGCTGACCGCCACCTGCGTGCGCGTGCCGGTCTTCATCGGCCATTCCGAGAGCGTCAACATCGAATGCGAGAAGCCGATCACCGCCGACGAGGCGCGCGAGGTGCTGCGCACCGCTCCCGGCATCCTTGTCATCGACAAGCACGAGCCCGGTGGCTACATCACCCCGCACGAGGCAGCCGGCGAGGATGCGACCTATATCTCGCGCATCCGCGAGGACGCCACGGTCGAGAACGGCCTCGCCTTCTGGTGCGTCTCGGACAATCTGCGCAAGGGCGCCGCGCTCAACGCGGTCCAGATCGCCGAGGTGCTGGTCAACCGCAAGCTGATCCAGCCGCGCAAGCAAGCCGCCTGAGTTCACCGCGCTTCCTTTAAAGAAAATTTCAAGGCGGGCGTCATGCCCGCCTTTTTCTTGCGCGCACGCATGGCGGCCGTGCCGGATTTGCGCGAGGGATCGCCCCGATCATCGGCTAGGGTCGGCTTCTCCTAGAGATTCACCGAAGACCTTGCCCGACACCCTGACCAGAGTGCCTCTGCCGGTCGAACCAGCCCCGGCCGAGCCGCCGCAACGTCCCGCGCCGCGACGTGACAACAGCCTGCGCGGCATCGGTCTGATGCTGCTCGGCAGCGTCTTTCTGTCGGCCGCCGACGTCGCCTCGAAATACCTCACGGCCACGACGCCGGCGATCCAGGTCGTCTGGCTGCGCTATGCCGCCTTCGCCCTGATCATGCTGGCTGTCGCCGCTCCCGGCGGCTTCAAACAGCTGAAGCCGCGGCGCGCGGGCATGCAGATCCTGCGCGGCGTCGCCGTCACCGTCTCCTCGATCCTGTTCGTCTCGTCGCTGAGATACCTGCCGATCGCCGACGCGACCGCGACGAGCTTCGTCTCGCCGCTCTTCGTCACTGCCTTGTCGATCCCGATCCTCGGCGAGAAGATCGGCTGGCGGCGCTGGACCGCGACCGCCGTCGGCCTGATCGGCGTGCTGATCGTCGTGCGTCCCGGCGGCAGCGATTTCCAGGCAGCCTCGATACTGCCGGTGCTCTCGGCCGTGACCTGGGCCTTTGCGCTGATCGTCACCCGGATGATGAGCGCAACCGAGAACCCCGTGACGACGCTCGCCTGGTCGGCGGTCGTCGGCTGGATCGTGCTCTCGGCGCTCCAGCCTCTGACCTGGCAGCCACTCTCGACTGAAGCGCTGCTGGTCGGCCTGTTCATCGGCGTCTCCTCGACCGTCGGCCACTGGTTCGTGATCCAGGCCTTCCGGCATGCCGACGCCTCGCTGCTGGCGCCCTTCTCCTATGTGCAGCTGCTCTGGGCCTCGGCCTTCGGCTTCATCCTGTTCTCGGTGCTACCCGACGCCGTGACCTGGTTCGGCTCGGCGATCATCATCGCATCAGGGCTCTATACCGCCCATCGCGAACGCATCAGGGCCCGCAGGGTGATCGGGCGCTGATTCCGGCGAGGCTCACGGAGCCGCCTCAGGCCTTCTTGGCCCCATAGCGCGCCATGAAGGTCGCTACCGCCTCGCCGACGACATAGGCGATCTCGTCCTCGCTCGGCGGCACGCGCTCGGCATTGAACAGGCGTGGGCGCATCAGGGTCGACTGCGAGAGATCGACGAACTGAGCCGCCGCCAGGGCCGTATCCGCTATAGCCAATTCGCCCTGCGCCACACGGCGAGCGAGGAAAGCGGCAAGCTGCTGTGCACCCTGCATCGGGCCGCGCTCATAGAACTCGCGGCCGAGGTCGGGCATGCGCTCGGCGACCCCGAGCACGATGCGATGGGCGCTCAGCGCAAAAGGATTGGTCAGCAGGCGCACCAGCCCGCTGCCAAAATTCGTCAGCGCGAGCGTGAGATCGGGCTCTTCGGCCAGGGCCGCATACATGCCCTGCTTCTGCTTCTCGCGCTCGCGCTCGATCAGCGCGACGAAGAGATGCTCCTTGTCCTCGAAATAGACATAGAGCGTGCCCTTGGAGACGTTCGCGGCCGAAGCGATGTCGTTCATGCTGGCGGCGTCGAAGCCGCGGGCCGTGAACACGGCATGCGCCCCTTCCAGGATCTGGTGACGCTTCTCGGGATCGGCACCCGCGACCCGTCGGTTGCGGGAGATCGCCTTGACATGTCGCGGCTCGAGCGTCGCGCTCATTATGTTCCATCCGTCCCGCGCATGTTCGCGCTTGCAAAAATAATCGAACCGAGCGGTTCGATTTCCTCTTGATATGCACCTCGTACGGCGCTATTTCAAGCACAATCGAACCGAGCGGTTCGAAACCAGATTGTCAGGGCATTGTCACCATGACTGCCGAAACCACCGTTGAAAAGCGCCTTGAGCCACGCCGCGACCGTCTGAAGCTAGTCGATCCGGCGCTTGAACAGACTCCCGCGCCCGTCGAAGGCCGCAAGGCGAGCGAGGACGTTGCCGCCCCGCCCCAGGCTGCCGAGAAGCCGGCACGCAAGCGCAGCGGCGTCAAGCGCGTCGCGCTGATCCTCGTCGCCGGCACGGCGCTTGCGGCCGGCCTCTGGTACGGCATCGACTGGTGGCGCAATGGCCGCTTCATCGTCTCGACCGATGACGCCTATGTCGGCGCCGAGATGGCGACGATCTCGGCCAAGCTGCCCGCCAACATCGCCGCGATCGCGGTGACGCAGAACCAGGAGATCAAGGCCGGTCAGCCTCTCGTCAAGCTCGACGATGGCGACCAGCGGATCGCGCTGGAGAGTGCCCAGGCCAAGAGCGCCACCGCCAAGGCCACGCTCTCGCGCATCGACGCGCAGATCGAGGCTGCCCGCGCCAGTCTGCAGCAGGCGCAGGCACAGCAGCCCTCGGCCGAGGCCGCCGTCCCCCGCACCACCGCCGATTTCGAGCGCGCCAGCAACCTCGCCGCCAAGTCCTATGGTTCGCAGGCGACGCTCGACGCCGCCACCGCCGCGCGCGACCAGGCCGTCGCCTCGCTCGCCAGCGCCAAGGCCGGCGTGGTGCAGGCGCAGGCCAATATCGAGGTGCTCAAAGCCCAGCGCGTCGAGGCCGCCCGCCAGATCGACGAGCTCAAGGTCGCCGAGGACAAGGCTGCGCGCGACCTCTCCTTCATGTCGATCTCGGCGCCGATCGATGGCCTCGTCGCCAATACCAACATGCAGCTCGGCGACCTCGTCAGCGCCGGCAAGCGCCTGATGTCGATCGTGCCGCTCGACCAGGTCTATGTCGACGCCAACTTCAAGGAGACGCAGGTCGGCCCGCTGAAGATCGGCGACAAGGCGAAGATCACCGTCGACGCCCTGCCCGGCCAGGTCTTCGACGGCACGGTCAGCGGCATCGCCGGCGGCACCGGCTCGGTCTTCACCCTGCTGCCGCCCGACAACGCCACCGGTAACTTCACAAAGATTGTCCAGCGCGTGCCCGTCCGCATCGCCCTGTCGCCGGAATCGGCCGGCAAGCACATTCTGCGCCCGGGCATGTCGGTCGTGGTCTCGATCGACCCGCGCCCGAGCGCGCAGAAATAACCAGACGTCCGGGCCCTCGACCCGAGGAGCCATTTCCGACCGGGAAATGGCGATGTGCCAAGGTTCAATCGCCCCTTCTGGGCCAAAGCGCACCGCGCCTCACGGCGCTCCTCGGGCCGGGGGCCCGGTTCCGCAGACCAGATTGAAATCCCCAGTCGAGGAGGCCGGTATGGCCACCGCCACGACGACCATTCCGGCCGGCGCCGCGCCGGCGCCAGACGCCATTCCGCTGCGCCGGATCTTCGCCTTCATGGCGATGGTCTTCGGGATGTTCATGGCGATCCTCGACATCCAGATCGTCTCGGCCTCGCTGGCGGAGATCCAGGCCGGCCTGTCCGCGTCGAGCGACGAGATCGCCTGGGTCCAGACCGCCTATCTGATCGCCGAAGTCATCATGATCCCCTTGTCCGGCTATCTCAGCCGGGCGCTCTCGACCCGCGTCTTCTTCTCGATCGCCGCCGCCGGCTTCACCATTGCGAGCGTGCTCTGCGCCATGTCGAGCTCGATCAATGAGATGATCCTGTGGCGGGCGATCCAGGGCTTCATCGGCGGCGGCATGATCCCCGGCGTGTTCGCCGCGGCGTTCACCATCTTCCCGGCCTCGAAGCGGCCGATCGTCTCGCCGCTGATCGGCTTGATCGCGACGCTCGCCCCCACGATCGGCCCGACCGTCGGCGGCTATCTCAGCCACGCCTTCTCCTGGCACTGGCTCTTCCTGGTCAATCTCGTGCCCGGCATCGCCGTCACCATCGCGGCCTGGAACCTGATCGACTTCGACAAGCCGGACCACAGCCTGCTCAAGCGCTTCGACTGGGTCGGACTCGGCGCCATGGCCGCCTTCCTCGGCAGCATGGAATACGTGCTCGAGGAAGGGACGCGGCTCGACTGGTTCGAGAGCCACGAGATCGTGCTCTTCACCTTCGTGATGATCATTGGCGCCGTGCTGTTCTTCTGGCGGGCGCTGACGCGGAACGACCCGCTGGTCGATCTCTATGCCTTCAGGAACCGCAACTTCGCCTTCGGCTCGCTGTTCTCCTTCACGATGGGCATCGGCCTCTACGGACTGACCTATCTCTACCCGGTCTATCTCGGGCGCATCCGTGGCTATGACGCGCTGATGATCGGAGAGACCATGTTCGTCACCGGCCTCGCCATGTTCCTGACGGCGCCGATCGCCGGGCGCCTGTCGACCAAGCTCGACCCGCGCATCATGATGATGATCGGCTTTGGTGGCTTCGCACTCGGCACCTACCTCGCCTCGGCCATCACCGCCGATTGGGATTTCCACGAGCTGCTGGTGCCGCAGATCCTGCGCGGCTGCTCGCTGATGCTGTGCATGGTGCCGATCAACAACCTGGCGCTCGGGACCCTGCCGCCACAGCAGCTCAAGAACGCCTCCGGCCTTTACAATCTCACCCGCAATCTCGGCGGTGCGGTTGGGCTCGCCGTCATCAACACCCTGCTCAACAACCGCACCGACCTGCACATCGCCCGGTTGCATGAGGCCGTCGCCGCCGGCCGCCAGATCGCCGAGGAGAACCTCGCCTCGATGACGCAGCGCTTCATCGAGTATGGCGACGCCGCCCAGTCGATGGCGCTGAAGCTGCTGACGCAGCGGGCCCACAAGCAGGCGCTGGTCATGGCCTTCGGCGACGTCTTCCTCGGCCTGACCGTGATCTTCGGCGCCCTGGTGCTGCTGTCCCTCTTCATGACCAAGCCGCCGGCTGCCAAGCCAGGAGCCGCAGGCGGTGGCCACTAAAGACGCCCCAAATTGAGGCCCCCTGCACCGTGGACAACCCCCTGATGCGTCTTGCCGCAGGTGCGAGGAGATTGACAGCTGGTTTCGGAGAAGGCAAAAATATCAATAATATCAGTAGTTTAGATAAATTCTAAACTACAATGACACCGATCTTCGAGTTGGAAGGCGTTCATGAGCATTCTGTCCCTCAAGGATGGCATCCCGGCGCGGGCCCAGGCGGAACAGATCCCCTGGCCCAAGAAGGCCCCGGCTGCTTGCCCCATCAGCGCGGTCAAGGCGCGCCTGCGCAGCGTCGGCCTGCGCCCGACACGCCAGCGCATGGCGCTGGGCTGGCTGCTCTTCGCCAAGGGCGACCGCCATGTCAGCGCCGAGATGCTCTACGAGGAGGCGCTGCGCGCCCGCGAGCCGCTCTCGCTCGCCACCGTCTACAACACGCTGCGTCAGTTCTCCGAGGCTGGCCTGCTGCGCCAGGTCTCGGTCTCCGGGCCGAAGACCTTCTTCGACACCAATGTCTCGGAGCATCACCACTTCTACAACGAGGACGACGAGACCGTCGTCGACATCCCCGGTTCCGAGATTCACGTCTCGGGCCTGCCGGTCGCGCCGGAAGGCATGATGATCTCCTCGGTCGAGGTGATCGTGCGCCTGCGTCGCGCCGATGGCGAGGAGACGGTGACGAAGGTCGCCGGGGGTCACCGGGCGTGATCGTCTGCTCCTGCAACGTCCTGTCCTGCCGGCAGATCAAGGGCACGATCGCCCCTGACGGCAGCGGTCCGCGCACGGCGGGCGAGGCCTATGACTGCCTCGGCTGCAGCCCGGATTGCGGACGTTGTGCCCGCGAGGTCCGCTCCTTGCTCGTCGAGGCGCGCGCCGCTTGCGCCAGCCAGTGCCATAGCTGCGCCAGCCACGATGTCGAATGCGCCGTGCATGTCTCGGTCGGCCTGATGATGGCCGGCATCGAGGAGAACGACGACCGCGTCGCCGCCTGATCCGGCACGGCGCGTTTTCTCGCGCCTGGCGCGCAATCTCTCCTTCCCTTTCCGAGCGAGGCGCTCTACATTAGGATCATTCTAATGTAGTCGATTGCGAGGAGCGCGGCATGAAGGGCGACAAGAAGGTCATCGAATACCTCAACAAGGGCCTGCGCTCCGAGCTCACGGCCATCAACCAGTATTGGCTGCACTACCGGATGCTCGATAATTGGGGGCTGAAGGACATGGCCAAGACTTGGAAGAAGGAATCGATCGAGGAGATGGTCCATGCCGACCGTTTCGTCGACCGCATCCTCTTCCTCGAAGGCTTCCCGAATCTCCAGACCCTCGACGCGCTGCGCATCGGCGAGAACGTCAAGGAAGTGATCGAATGCGACCTCAAGGCCGAGGTCGAGGCACGCTCCCTCTATCAGGAAGCGGCGAAGTATTGCCGCGACGTCGGCGACTACCCGTCCGAGGACCTGTTCAAGGCCCTGATGAAGGACGAGGAAGGCCATATCGACTTCCTCGAAACCCAGCTCGACCTGATCGGCCGCATCGGCCTCGAACTCTACACCCAGAAGCATGTCGGCGGGCTCGAGGGCGACGAGCACTGACCTGCGGCAGCTGTTTCCAAGGGGCGATCGACCGGGCCTGGTGACAGGCCCGGTTTTTTGTTGCGCAGCTGCCTCCCCAAATACGGCAGCGCGTGTCAGAGAGCGGCGACCAGTAGGGAGGAACGAATGGCTGAGATCGTCGCCGTAGCTCGGGATGAAGGCCACCGCTTCAGCAAGCCGCTGCTGCCGGCGATTCGCCTGCTCGCCGGCCTCGGCGTCGAAGGCGACGCCCATTGCGGCGAGACGGTGAAGCATCGCTCGCGTGTCGCCGTCGATCCGACGCAGCCGAATCTGCGTCAGGTCCATCTGATCCAGGCAGAGCTGTTCGAGGAACTCGCGGCCCGCGGTTTCTCGCTACGGCCTGGCGATATGGGCGAGAATGTCACCACGCGCGGGCTCGACCTGCTCGCTTTGCCCACCGGTGCCCAGCTGCGGCTCGGCCCCAACGCACTCGTCGAGATCACGGGCCTGCGCAATCCTTGCGTCCAGATCGAAGCCTTCCAGCCCGGCTTGCTAAAGGCCGTGCTCGGTCGCGATGCGAATGGCGGGCTGATCCGCAAAGCCGGAATCATGGCAATCGTGTTGGAGGGGGGAGAGGTCCGTCCCGGCGATTCAATCGAGATCAGCTTGCCCGCTTTGCCGCACCGGGCCCTCGAACGCGTTTGAGGCGGCGGAGCCTTTCGGCCCGCCGCCTCATCGAAGCGTGAAGATCACTGACTGGTCAGGCTGAGGCAGCCTGACCAGCGATATGCGCTCGCGACAGCTTCTCAGAGGAAGCTGATGTTCGCGGCTTCGGGGCCTTTTTTGCCGGCGCGGATCGAGAAGCGCACGCGCTGCCCGTCCATCGGCGGCTGCAGGCCGCTGCGGCTCAGCGACGAGACATGCAGGAACACGTCCGGCCCTCCCTTGTCGGGGGCGATAAAGCCGAAGCCGCGATCGGTATTGAAGAACTTCACGGCGCCGTCGAACGGACCTTCCATCGGGGCGCTGGCGCCACGATCGAAGCCGCCGCGATCGCCGCGGTCGAAGCCGCCACGGTCGCCGCGGTCATAGCCGCCGCCACCCCCATAGCCGCCACCAAAATCGTCGCGCGGCGGGCGCGGCGAGAACGGACGGCCACCGCCTCCCGGACCGCCGGCGCCACGCGGCGCGGCGGGGGCTGCGGTCGAGGCATCGATCTCGTGGACGGAGACGACCTGCAGGCCGCGCCGGCCTTCGCCGAGATCGCAGATGATGGTCGCACCGGGCTGCAGGTCCTGCGGATCCTGCGGGCCGATGGCCGAGATGTGGAGAAAAACGTCGCCGGAGCCGTCCGCCGGAGAGGCAAAGCCGAAGCCTTTCTCCGGATCGAACCACTTGACCTTGGCTTCGATATTCTCGTGGGTGACGAAGGGCGCCGGGGCGGCGGGCTTACGACGATCGAACATGCAGCTTCAACGATAGTGACCGGGAGCGCGCAATCTAGCGCAAGCTTCTGGGTTCGTCATCGGTGCGGCGCAGCAAAAATGCTTGTCCGGCGAAATCATGCCGGATTGCAAATTTTTTCCCCAGCGACCGCCGTTTCAAGCGGCGGATCGACTAAAACTCACCCGTTCCGGAGCAGACGTCAACCGTCCTGTCCAGGCTCCGCTTCCGAGCAGCGGATCATCTGCACCTTTTTGGGCATCTCGCCGACCGCCGGGACGAACTGTCCGGTCTGCGGATCGAGGAGCATCAGCGTGCCGGTCGCGACAGCGAAATAGGCGCCATGCAGGTGCAGCCTGCCCTTGCTCTCGAGGATGTTGATGCAGGGGAAGGTGCGCAGGTTCGCGAGCGATTGCTGGACCGAGAGCAAAGCGAGGCGCTCGACATAATCGTCCAGGGTCTCGTTTCGGCCGCGCCCGCCCGAGCGCCTGGCCGCGGGTTCGACCAGCGTGATCCAGCGGCCGATGAAGTCGCCGGACGACAGCGGCCCCTGCGTATCGTCGGCGAAGGCTCTGATGCCTCCGCAGCGGCCATGGCCGAGCACGACGATATGTTCGACCTTGAGCGCCTGTACGCCGTATTCCAGCGCAGCTGAGGTCCCGTGCAGCTGGTCGTCGGGCGAGAAGGGCGGGATCAGATTGGCGATGTTGCGGACCACGAACATCTCGCCTGGGCTCGCATCGAAGATGACCTCGGGCGAGACCCGCGAATCGCAGCAGCCGATCAGCATGATCTTCGGCGTCTGCCCACTCTCTGCGAGTTTCTGGTAACGACTCTGTTCGCGCACGAAGCGATCGTCGAGGAAGGCGCGATAGCCCTCCGTCAGGCGCTGCGGGAACGGCTCGGGAGCTTGCTGGTCCATGCTTCAGTTGGGCCAGAAGCCGACGGCCTTCGTCAAGAGCCCGTCCAGCTGATTCTGCTGCAACGCAGCATCAAATCTCGCAAAACTGCTTCTGCAGTTGCGCCGCCAGCGCCTGCGCGTCGCCGCGAATCAGAATGCGCTTCAATCGCGCACTCGCGCCTGCCGTCAGCGAAACCCGGGAGCGGGAGACCGACAACTCCTTGGCCAGCAATGCGATCAGCGCGGCATTGGCCTCGCCCTCGCTCGGAGCTGACCGGACCCTGGCCTTCAGCACGTCGCGCCCGTCGGCCAGCGTCTCGACGCCGTCGAGGCCATCGCGCCCGCCGCGCGGCGTCAGGCGGACGGAAAGCGCGAGCCCGTCCGGCGTGACCGACCAGGCGGCCATCCAGCCTAGAAAACGTTAGGGTAGATGTAGCGGGTGATCACGCTCTGGATGAAGAAGATCAGCAGCAGCAGGATGATCGGCGAGATGTCGATGCCGCCGAGATTGGGCAGCATGTTGCGGATCGGCCGCAGCGCCGGCTCGGTGATGCGGTAGAGGAAATCCCAGACCGTCGAGACGAACTGGTTGCGCGTGTTGACGACGTTGAAGGCGATCAGCCAGCTCAGCACGGCCGAGGCGATCAGGATCCAGACATAGAGGTTCAGCGCCAGCATCACGACGTCGAGAACGGCACGCATCGAGCAGCATCTCCGAGAAGGCCAGGCGCTCCGCGACGAGCACCCACAAAACTCCTGCCGCAAGCGATTGACAGGAGCGCAACGCAGGGCCTAGAAGGCCAGCGCCTTGGGGGCTGTAGCTCAGATGGGAGAGCGCTGCAATCGCACTGCAGAGGTCAGGGGTTCGAATCCCCTCAGCTCCACCAGGCCTAACGACTGATCGTTGATCTCCCAAAATCATGCCGCTGAAGCCGCTTGAGCGATGGCCTCGCCTTGGCTGCCGGCGCTTGCGCTGCCTAGTATCGGGCGACACGCCTCGAACCGCCCGGCAGCGCGACGATGACCCGCTACCCCATGTTCAACCCGCAGCTGCTGCAGAGCTTCGTCGCGGTCTGTGAGAGCATGAGCTTCACGCGCGCCGCCGAGCGGGTCTCGCTATCGCAATCGACCGTCAGCCAGCAAGTCCGGCGGCTGGAGGAGATGCTGGGCAAGCCTCTGTTCGAGCGCAATCCGCATCAGGTGCAATTGACCGAGGAGGGCAGCCGGCTGCTCAGCTATGCAAGGCGCATCCTCGCTCTACACGAAGAGGCACATGACGCGCTGACCGGCTTCTGGCGCGACGGTGTCCTGCGGCTCGGCATGCCCGAGGATTTCACCGTGCCGACCGCAGGCTTGCTCGCGCAGTTCAGTCTGGCGGAGCCGCATCTGCGGCTAGACGTCACGAGCGGCCTCAGCGCCGATCTCTACAGCGCCTATGAGCGCGAAGAGCTCGACCTCGTCCTGGTCAAGCAGCGCCGCCGCCAGCCACCGCGCGCCGCGCGACCCGAGCCGCTGCTCTGGCTCGACAGCCTGGCCCACCCGGCCATCGAGCGTGCGCCGGTGCCGCTGGCGGTCTTCCCGCTCAACGGGCTCTACCGCGAGGAACTGTGCGAGGCGCTGGACGGTCTCGGCATACGCTGGCGCGTCAGCTATGCCAGCACGAGCTTGGCAGCCCTCATCGCCGCCTCGGCCGCCGGTCTCGGCCTGACCCTGCTTCCCGCGAGCTGCCGGCAGCAAGGCCACCGCGTGCTCGGGGCTGCTGAAGGCCTGCCGGACGTGACCGGCTTCGAACTGGCGCTCTACTACCGCGACAATGCTCCGGACGCGACCATCGCTCTCGCCGGACAACTCAGCGCCCTCTGTGGCCTCCATCCGTAGCGCGCGCCCTGCCGCTCGGCTTTGGCTATCCGGCTGAACATGATGATCATTGCCGAATCGAATGATCATCATGGGCAAACATCGCTGCCAATGCTTGCCCTCGTCCCGTAGATCGGAGCCACAAGCTCACAGTCAGATCGGGGAAACACCATGGGCAGCGTGCCGCACCAGAGCCGCAGGGGCTTTCTCATGCAGACCGGCCAGCTCACCACGTCAGCCGCGATTATCGGCCTGGCCGGTAGCGCCGAGGCAGCGCCCGCTAAGGCTGGGAAGGACGATGCCAAGACCGGCATCACAACATTGACGGACCGCCACTACTATCTCGGTGGCGTCCGGCTCGAAGACGGCTTCGACTATGACGGCGACATCGTGGTCGGCACCCGCACCGGGCTCTACACGCTGGAGATCAAGGACGGGACGATCGCCGCCCTGCATCCGGCCGGCGCGACCCTTTCCGCCGCGCTGCCGCGCTACGATGCCGGCGGCCAGCTGGCGCTCCCGGCGATGCGCGACATGCACATCCACCTCGACAAGACCTTCTATGGCGGCCCCTGGCAGGCGCCGCGCCCGCGCCAGGGCAAGACGATCATGGACATGATCGCGCTGGAGGAGAAGCTGATCCCCAAGCTGCTGCCGACCTCGCAGGAGCGCGCCGAGGGCCTGATCGCCCTGCTGCAATCGAAGGGCACCACCACCGCCCGCAGCCATTGCAACATCGATCCGGTCAGCGGGCTGAAGAGCCTGGAGCACCTGTTGCTCGCGCTCGAAAAGCACCGCGACGACTTCTCCTGCGAGATCGTCGCCTTCCCGCAGCACGGCCTGCTGCACTCCAAGGTCGACGGGCTGATGCGCGAGGCCATGCAAATGGGCGTGCACTATGTCGGCGGCCTCGACCCGACCAATGTCGACAAGGCCATGGAGAAATCGCTCGACGCGATGTTCCAGATCGCGCTCGACACCGGCAAGGGCGTCGACATTCACCTGCACGAGACCGGCGCGTCCGGCACCGCGGCTGTCACCTACATGATCGACACGGTCGAGAAGAATCCGGCTTTGCGCGGCAAGGTGACGATCAGCCATGGCTTCGCGCTGGCGACGATGGCGCCCGGCCTGCAGGCGGAGACGATTCAGCGCCTATCGGCCCAGCAGATGACGATCGCCTCGACCGTGCCGCTCGGCGCCCTGACGATGCCGCTGCCGCAATTGCAGGACAAGGGCGTCTTCGTGATGACCGGCACCGACAGTGTGATCGACCACTGGTCGCCCTTCGGCAGCGGCGACATGCTGGAGCGGTCCTACTTTTACGCGCAGGTCTATCGGAACTCGGACGAATTCCGTCTGTCGCGCTCGCTCGCCATCGCTACTGGCGGCGTCCTGCCCCTCGACGACGAGGGAAAGCGCGCCTGGCCGAAGGTCGGCGACACCGCCGGCTTCACGCTGGTCGGCGCGAGTTGCTCCGCCGAGGCGGTCGCGCGCATTCCGGCGCGCAGCGCCACCTTCCACAAGGGCCGGATGGTCTATGGCAGCGTCGGCAAAGCCTGAGACGGCCCGGCGCTCATAAAGTCGAGATGCAGGCGCGCCCGGAAATCGGGCGCGCCACGCTGATCTCTGCTCAGCCCTTCAGCTTGGCGTTGCACTGGCTCCAATAGCCGCCGCCCTTCTCGATCCACTTCAACTCGCCATTGGCGTTGGCGGCCTTGTTGGCGTTGTACTGGTCGGCGCAGGTCTTGAGGCGCGCGCGGCCGGCGGTCTCATCCGAATATTTCGTCGCGACTGCCTTCGGGAACACCGCGGCCTTGGCCTTGCCCGCGGGCTTCGCCGGGGTCGCCGCAGCCGGCGTCGCCGCCGGAGCGTCCGTCACCGCCGCGGCCGCATCGTTCTCGGAGGCGTCGTCGTCGGCGCAGTTGGCCTTGCGGAAATCGTTCCACTTCTGGCCCTTCAGCGTGTTCGCCTTCTTGGCGTCCTGATACTTTGCGCTGCACTCCTTCATCGTCAGGGCCGAGGCCGGCGCGCCGGCAAGGCCCATGGTCATCAAAGCAAGGGCGGTGGAGAACAGAAGCGTCTTCATGTGCAGTCTCCCTGGGCGATGAATCGAGCTCGCCGCAGCGAGCTTAACCAACGCCGGGAATCTCTGCCATTGCCTTGCGGCAACTTCTTGGCGTGTCGAGCGTTTACAGCCCGGTCATTGAAAGAGGATCAAGCCATGAAGACATTCACTCTCGCCGCCCTTGCCGTCATGGCCATGGGTCTGGGCGCGTGCTCGACCACGGAAGAGCGTATCGGCGGCGCGGCCGTCGGTGCTGGAACCGGCGCGGTCGTCGCCGGGCCGGTCGGCGCCGTCGTGGGCGGGGCTGCCGGCGCCGTCACCGGCCCGACAGTGGCTCGCACCACGCGACGGGCGGTGCGCTAAACGCGATCGGCGGCGGAACCCTACCGCCGCTCCTTCGTTTCGACCATGAAGCCATTCGAGCCCATGGAGTCGAACGATGGACAACGACAAGCGCCTGCCGCCGGACGTACCCTCGCACGAGGATGAGATCGACCGTGCGACGGGTAGCGTCGCGGCTCGGGCCGCAGACCTCGCCAACCGCACGGCGGAAACCGTCAAGGACGGTTATGGACGGGCCAAGGAGAAGCTGGCCGAGATCGATCCCCGCGACACATTGCGCGACGCCGGCCGCTATGCCCAGGAAACCGGCGAGGCGGCAGTCGAGACGGTCAACCGCCACCCGCTCGCGGCCTTTGCCATCGGCGCGGTCAGCGTGGGCCTGCTCGCCTGGGCGATGACGCCACGCCGGTCGAGCTGGCAACCCGACACATCAGGCTGGACACGCATGCTGCGCGACTACAGCGACCAGGCGCTGCGCGCCGGGCGCGATCTCGTCGGCAGTGGCCGCGAACAGCTCGATCGCAGCCGCGATTATGCCAGCCGCGGGCAGGAATATCTCGACATGGGCCGCGATTACGCCCGTGAAGGCGGCCAGATGCTCATGCGTCGCGGCGAGCGCGAGCCCCTTGCCGCTGTGGTCGGCGTCGGACTGGCGCTCTATGTGATTGGCTCTCTTCTGAGCAGCAGCGGCAGCAGCGGCCAGTCGCAACCTGCCGCCCGCCGCCGGGCCAAGCGGTAACCGATCGACTGGGCGGCTCAGCCCCGGCGCGAGGCCTTCTCCGCCTGGCGAGCCGCCTGCTTCTCGGCATCGCCGGCCCGCACCACACTCCGGATCGTCAGCGGCGGCTTGCCCGACCTCTCGGCGATGATGCGGTCCTGCTCCTGAATTGCCTCCAGCGCGGGATCGTCGCCATCGATCCCGCCGAGCAGCTCGGTGGGGACGCGGCGATTGGAGCTGCGCGAGCCGTCCTCATAGAACACGTCGAACAGTACGAAGGCCGCGTCGAGCGGCTTTGATTTCTTGCGGGCCATGGTTCAGTCCTGTTGGTTGAGCGATCTGCCCGGCCGCAGCGCTCGATGGCGGGCCGAGAGATCGCGGAGCCGCGCGAGCGGCGGCAGAAAGCGATGGCCGCGAGGTAGACCTGTCAGGCCGGCAAGGCAAGCCGGAACGGCGCCAAGGACGAGACGCAGCCTATGTCAGACTCAGTGTCTCGACGATCTGCGAGTCGAGCACGAGGTCGTCGCTGGCCCCCATCAGCCACAGGCTGTCGGCTGTGAAGCGCAGGATCGGCCTGTCCCACCAGCGCTCGATCAGACCAGCAAGCGCTGCAGTCTCGGCCACGTCGAGATCGTCGCTCAGGTTCCAGATGCCGACAACATAGAGATCACTGGTCGGCCGCCCGAGCGCCCGCTGGAGAAGGTGGAGCATGTTCTGCCCGTCGCGGCGTTCCGGGTACAGTCGCAGATAGAGCCGGCCGCGATTGACGTTGCCCGAGAACAGGCCGCGCAGCTCCATGTCGACCGGCCCGATGCGCGAGAGCGCCTCTCGCGCCGCAGGATCGATCAGCGGCGGCGCACCGACCGACAGCGAGCCGCACACCGTCGCATGCAGCTTCGCCTGCCGCCGGCTGACGATGTCCCAGGCGATCTTGCCCGCGAGCAGCGACGCGCGCAGCTCGCGCTCCAGCTCCTGGTAAGCCGGCGCCTCCTGCAAGCCCAGCGTCGGCACCACCAGTGAATAGATCGGCGGGTGCCGACCGTTGTCGTAATGCGTGCCGTCCTTGCGCGCGATCGCCCCGGGATGGGCAGGGTCGATCAGCGGCAGATGCGCCAGGCGGTAGCTATCGTCGAGCGCCATTCCGGCACCTGCAACGAAGGCCGTGCGGCTTTTGAGATAGGCGAGATCCTCGTCGCCGATCAGCTCGATCCCGCTCGCCTCGCTCACGCCTTCAGCATCCACTCATGCGCAGGGTCGTTGTGGAACTTCCAGACCCGCTTCGGCCCGGCCATGACGTTGAGATAATAGAGCTCGTAGCCATGCGGCGCGCCGACGGGGTGGTAGCCCTTCGGCACCAGAACGACATCGCCATCCGAGAACGCCATGGTCTCGTCGAGCGAGCGGTCGTCGGTATAGACGCGCTGGAAGCCGAAGCCCTGCGGCGGGTCGAGCCGGTGGTAATAGGTCTCCTCCAGCAGCGATTCCGCCGGCAGATTGTCCTGATCATGCTTGTGCGGCGGATAGCTCGACCAGCACCCCGAAGGCGTGATCACCTCGACGACGAGCAGGCCGTCGGCGGCTTCCGTCTCCGGCAGGATGTTGCGGACATGGCGGGTGTTGCTGCCCTCCCCGCGCGTCAGCGAACCGACATCGGCCGGGCCGATGATGCGGGCAGGTCGCACCCCGGCCGCACCTGGCGCCGAGCAGATCGCAAGCTCGCATTGCCCCTGTGCGGTGAGGCTCCAGTTCGAGCCGGCCGGCACATAAAGCGACCAGGGATCGGGCTCGAACGGCGAGGAGCGCCCGCCGATCACCCCGAAATCCTGACCTCCGGCGCTGGCCGCAACCTTGCCCGAGAGCAGCACGAGACAATGCTCCCTGTCCCCGGTCTCACGCGACAGGCTCTGCCCGGCGGCCAGCTTGTGCACGGCGAATCCGACATGCTCCCAGCCGGCCGTCTCGGGCGTGACCTCATGGATGCGCCCCTCGGCATCGGGCGCCTGCGGCTTGACCAGCAGCTTCGACATGATCGTGTCCGAGCTCAGGCGAGCCCGGCCTCCTTCAGGCTTTTCTCGAGATGGGCGACGCCCTTCTTGGCATAGGTCAGCGGATGCGCCTTCTGCGGATCCTGCTCGGCCTCGACCACGACCCAGCCGGAATAGCCCGGCAGCGCCTTGAAGACGGCGGGGTAGTCGACCATGCCGTCGCCCGGCACGGTGTAGACGCCAAGTTCCTGCCCCTTGCCGAGGATGGCGTCGAGGAAGCTCCAGTCCTCCTTGCGCGCCTGCTCCATCACGCCCTTGCGCACATCCTTGGCATGGACATGGCTGATGCGGGCACGGTAGCGCTGCGCGAGCTTGACCGGGTCGGCCCCGCCCCAGGTCGCATGGCCGGTATCGAGCAGGAGATGCGCCGCCTCGCCCGTCGCGGCCATGAAGGCGTCGATGTCGGCCTCGCTCTCGACGATGGTGCCCATATGGTGGTGGTAGACCAGCCGGACGCCCTCGGCGAGCGTGCGCTCGGCGACCTCGGTGATCCTGCGGCCGAACTGCGCCCAATCGCCCGCTTCCAGAACCGGCCGCTGCGACAAAGGCTTCAAGCGGTCGCCATGGATCGCGTTCGAGGTCTCGGCAAAGACCAGCACGGTCGAGCCCATCGCCTTGAGCAGGTCGAGATGGGCACGCAAATGCTTCATCTCTTCATCAGCGTCGCGCTTCAGCAATTCGGCCGAATACCAGCCGGAGATACAGGCCATGCCGAACGGATCGAGCGCCGCCTTCAGCGTATTGGGCTCGCGCGGGAATTTGTGGCCGAGTTCCATGCCGACGAAGCCGGCTTCGCGGGCCTCGGCCAGGCAGGTTTCGAGCGGCGTCGCGCCGCCGATGTCCTGCAGATCGTCATTCGACCAGCCGATGGGGTTGGCGCCGATACGGATAGGCATGTCGTCCTCTTTGATCAGTTGTCGCGCGCGGCAAGTGCGCCGTCATAGCGCTTGCGCGCTGCCTTGACCTCGTCGCGTACCGAGACCTCGGGCACCGCCACCTCCCACCAATGCCCGCCGGCATCGGTCGAGATCAGCGGATCGGTATCGATGACGATGACGCTGGTACGATCATGGCCGCGCGCCTCCGCCAGTGCGGTCTCAAGTTCAGCCAAACCGGCGACCTTGCGCGAGATCGCGCCCATCGCGCCGGCATGCGCGGCAAAATCGATCTCCGGCAGCGTCTCATGGCGGGTATCGCGCAGGAGATTGTTGAAGGAGGCGCCGCCGGTCGCGTTCTGCAGACGGTTGATGCAGCCGAAGCCTCTGTTGTCGAGCACGACGATGGTGAGCTTGATCCCGAGCATCACCGAGGTCGCGATCTCCGAGTTCATCATCAGATAGGAGCCGTCGCCGACCATGACGAAGACCTCTCGCGCCGGGTCGGCGAGCTTGGCCCCCAAGCCCCCGGCGATCTCGTAGCCCATGCAGGAATAACCATATTCCATATGGTAGCCGCCGGGCGCGCCGGCCTGCCAGAGCTTGTGCAATTCGCCCGGCAGGCCGCCGGCGGCGCAGAGCACGACATCGCTCGCCCGGCTCTGGCGCTGTACCGCGCCGACAACCTGTGCATCGCTCGGCAGGGCCTGGTTGCTCATCGCTGTGTAACGCGCGGCGGTTTCAAGCCAGGCATCACGCGATGCCTGCACCTGCGCGCTCCAGCCTGCCGGCGCCTTCCACCCCGCCAGTGGGGCTTCCAGCTCGGCGAGCCCGGCCTTGGCATCGGCAACCAGCGGCTGCGCGCCATGCTTGCCGGCATCGAATCCTTGCGTGTTCAGCCCGATGATTCGGCACTCCGGATCGGCGAAGAGCGCGCGCGAGCCGGTGGTGAAGTCCTGCAGGCGCGTGCCGACCGCGAGCACCACATCGGCATGCTTCGCGGCATCGTTGGCCGCGCCAGTGCCGGTGACGCCGATCGCTCCGAGATTAAGCGGGTGATCATGCGGCAGGGCGCTCTTGCCGGCTTGGGTCTCGGCGCTCGGGATACCGTGCGCCAGGCAGAAGCGCGCGAGCTCGCCTTCTGCCTCGCTGTAGAGCGTGCCGCCGCCGGCGACGACCAATGGTCGCTTCGCGCCCTTCAGCAGCGCGACCGCCTGCGCCAGTTCCGCCTCGTCCGGACGCGTCCGGCGCGGTTGCCAGATCCGCTCGGCGAAGAAGCCCTCGGGGTAGTCGAAAGCCTCGGTCTGCACGTCCTGGCACAGGGCCAAAGTCACCGGCCCGCACTCAGATGGATCGGTCAGCACCTGCATCGCCCGCTGGAAGGCGGGGATCAATTGCTCCGGCCGGGTGATCCTGTCGAAATAGCGCGAGACCGGCTTGAAGCAGTCATTGGCCGAGACGGTGCCGTCACCGAAATCTTCGATCTGCTGCAGCACCGGATCGGGCCGCCGGCCGGCGAAGACATCGCCCGGCAGCAACAATAGCGGCAGGCGGTTGACATGCGCGACCGCGGCGGCCGTCACCATATTGGTCGCGCCGGGGCCGATCGAGCTCGTCACCGCCATCATCCGGCGCCGGCGTGAGGCCTTGGCAAAGGCGATCGCCGAATGCGCCATCGCCTGCTCGTTATGGGCGCGCAAGGTCGGCAGGATATCGCGGGCGCCATGCAGCGCCTCGCCCAAGCCCGCGACATTGCCATGGCCGAAAATCGCCCAGACGCCGGCGAAGAGCGGCAGCGTGCGGCCACCGACGACCGTTTTCTGCGCGGCAAGCGCCGCCACCAGCGCCTGCGCCATGGTGAGCCTGATCGTGCTCATGACCTGTCTCCTCAGCGCGCTTGCCAGGCGTCGACCAGCCGGCCGAAGCGCTCGGCCATCATCGCGGTCGCAGCCTCGTCATCGAGCTTGCCGGCGAGCCAGCCGCGCGCGGCCTCTCCGAAGATGCTGCGGCCGACCGCGAAACCCTTCACCGTCCTGGCGGTCTGCGCCAGCCGGAACGCAGCCTCCAGCTCCGGCAGCGGCGCGTCGAGCCCGAGCAGCACGACGCCCCGGCAATAGGGATCGTTCTCGGCGATCGCGGCATCGACCGCCGCCCAGGCCGCTGCACTCGGCTGCCCCTCGAGCTTCCACCAGTCCGGCTTGATCCCGATGTCGTAGAGCCGGCGCATGACTGCCGCCATGGTGTCGTCGCCAACCGGACCGTTCTTCGAGCAGATGATCTCGACCAGCAGCTCGCGGCCGACCTGCCGGCAGGCGAGCGCGACGCGCTTCAAGGTCGCCTCCTGCTCGGCCTTCAGCGCCGCGTCGTCGTCGGGATGATAGAAGGCCAGCACCTTGACGACATGGTCGACCGGCCACTCGTTCAGCACCGCACCGAGCGAACCATCGGCATCGGTTTCGAGCCTGAGCGGTCGCGAGCCCGGCACCTCCAATGGCCGTGCGACCCAGAAACCGTGATCGCCGGCGCGGAATAGCGCCTCGCGGCCATGGCGCCCGTCGAGCAGCATGCCGAAGCCCTCGGCACCCTTGGCAATCCGCGCCGCGGCATCGACGGCGAGCCGCTTGAACGCTGCGATGCGCTCGCGCGGCACGCCGGCCTCGTCCGCCATCGCCTCGATCTGGGAGCGGTGGTCGATCGCGAGCGCCATCAGCGTCGCCGCCTGCGGCCGGCGTGTCGTCGCCCAATGGACATGGTTGATCGCCACGTCATGGCGCAGCGCCCGGTGCGGCGAGCCATTCTTCAGGAAGAACTGCAATTCGGCGAAGGTCGGGCTTTCCGGCGAGCAGAGCAGGCGCGAGACGGCGAAGGCGCCGCAGGCATTGGCCCATGTGCAGCAGGTCTCGATCGGCTCGTCGCTGAGATAGCCGCGCAGGAAGCCCGACATGAAGGCATCGCCGGCGCCCAGGACATTGTAGACCTCGACCGGGAAGCCCGGCCCCTTGATCCCGTCCTCGATCGAGGCAGGGATGGCTCCTGGGAAAACCACGCAGCCCATCGGCCCGCGCTTGCAGACGATCGTCGCCTGGCTCAGCGCGCGGATGTTGCGGATCGCGGCGAGCGTATCCTCCGAGCCGCCAGCGGCGTGCAATTCCTCCTCGGTGCCGACGATCAGGTCGCACTCCGGCAGGATCGCCTGGAGATGCTGGGTGACGCTGTCGGAACGGATATAGCGCTCCTCGCCGGCGCCATGCCCGGCAAGGCCCCAGAGATTGGGCCGGTAGTCGACGTCGAACACGACCTTGCGGCCATGCTTGCGGGCGAGCGCGATCGCCTTTCGCTGCGCCTTGGCGGCGTTCGGAATGGCGAAATGCGTGCCGGTGACAACCACCGCCTTGGCCGAGGCGATGAAGGCCTCGTCGATCTCGCTCTCGTCGAGCGCCGCATCGGCGCAATCGGTACGGTAGAAGATCAGCGGGAAGGTCTTCTCGTCGCGCACACCGAGGATCACGAGCGAGGTCAGGCGCTTGGGATCGACGACGACGCCCCTGGTCTCGACGCCCTCGCGCTGCAACTGCTCCAGGATGAAGCGGCCCATCTGCTCGTCGCCGACGCGGGTGATCACCGCCGATCTCAGGCCGAGCCGGGCGGTGCCGATCGCGATATTGGTCGGGCAGCCACCAACCGCCTTGGAGAACGAGGCCATGTCCTCGAGCCGGCCGCCGATCTGCTGGCCATAAAGGTCGACCGAGGAGCGGCCGATCGAGATCAGGTCGAGCACGGGTTCAGGCATCGGGGCGGGCTTTCTCTGCGGTGCCGACGGCGAGCGTCATGGCGAGCGCGAAAGTGGCCGACATCGAGCGGAAGGCGCCGTAATCGGCCTCCTCGACCTCGAGCCACAGGGAGCAATGCTGGGCGAGCGGGCTGAGCGCGCTGTCGGTGATCGCGATCACCGGGATGCCCTTGGCATGGGCCTGCGCCGCGATTCCGACCGTCGTCGGCGTATAGGGCGCGCAGCTCACCGCAACGACGACGTCGCCCTCGCGCGCGATCGCCGCCTGCTCGGGGCCGAGCGCGGCGATGTTGTCGACCAGCACCGCCCGGATGCCGAGCTTGCCGAAGGCGTAGGCGAGATAGGACACCACCGCGAACATCCGGCGCGCGCCGATGAGGATGATCGTCTCCGCCCCGGCGAGCAGGTCGGTCGCCCGGTCGACGTCATGGTATTTCACGGTCGATTGCAGCCGCGTCAGCGAGCTGCGGCTGGCCTCGACGAAGCCGTCCAGCAGCACCTGCGCCATGTTCGGCCCGGCCGCGCCTTCGTCGCGCAGCGCTGCCAGCCGGTCGCGATAATCCGGGAATTGCTGGCGCAGCCGCGAGCGGAAGAGCTGCTGCAATTCGCTGAAGCCGGAATAGTCCAGCGCCTGGGCAAAGCGCACCAGCGTCGAAGCCTGCACGCCGGCCTGCTGTGCCACCTGCGCCGCCGTGCTCAGCGCCATGTCGTCGGGATTGGCGAGCGCATAATCTGCGACCTGCCGTAGCCGTTTCGGCAGGCTCGCCCCCCGCTCGCGCAGCAGGGCGACGAAGCCGTCGAAATCGTCCTTAGGCGTTTCCTGCTGCACTGGCGATGTCATCGGGAACAGGGGCTCTCGCGGCCTTGACTTGCGCCGCCAGAGAATGGAATGTTTGTTCCATTAGTCAAGCGCAATAAAAATAATGTGCCATTGTGACAATGGCACTCCCAGGGAGAGACATACGTTGTCCGAGCCAACCGACTTTCGCCGCGACCTCGACGGCAAGGTCGCCGTCGTCACCGGCGGTAGCCAAGGCCTGGGCGAGGCGATCGCTCGCGAATTCGCCGCGCGCGGCGCTGCCGGCCTCGTCCTGACCGGCCGCAACCGCGAGCGTGGCGAGGCGGTTGCCAGCAAGCTGAAGGCCTCAGGCTGCCACGCACTCTTCCACGCCGCCGATCTTGCCGATCTCGAAGCAGTCCGCGGGATCATCCCGGCCGCGGAGAAAGCTTTCGGGCGCCTCGACATCCTCGTCAACGCCGCCGGCGACACCGACCGCGGCACGATCTTCGATACGAGCCCGGAGCTCTATGCCCGGATCATGGCGGTCAACCTGACCGCGCCGTTCTTCCTGATCCAGGGCGCCGCGACCCTGATGCGCAGGCAGGATATCCGGGGTTCGATCGTCAACATCCAGTCGATGTCGGCCCATGGCGGCCAGCCCTTCCTGGCCGCCTACAGCGTCTCGAAGGGCGCGCTGGCGACGCTGACGAAGAACGCCGCCTATGGGCTGTTAGCCGACCGCATCCGCGTCAATGGCCTCAATATCGGCTGGATGGCGACGCCCGGCGAGGACGCGATCATGCGCCTGCGTCACGATGCGCAGGATGGCTGGCTGGAGCAGGCTGAGGCCGGCCGCCCCTTCGGCCGCCTGATCGACCCGCGCGAGGTCGCCAAGGCAGTCGCGTATCTGGCGTCGGCCGAATCGGGACTGATGACGGGCGCCAATATCGACTTCGACCAGACCATTCTCGGCGCGCACGACTGAGCCGCCGGAGCATTCTCGAACCGCAGGACCACGGACGTGATGAGATTTGGATTGCTGGGCGCCGGCCGCATCGGGCGCATTCACGGGCTCAACGTCGCGGCGCGTGCCGATGCGCAACTGGTTGCGCTCTCCGACGCGTCCGCCGAGGCAGCCGCCTCGCTCGCCCAGGCGTCCGGCGCCAGGGTCGCGAGCACGGAGGCGATCCTCGCCGATGGCGGCATCGACGCCGTGGTGATCTGCACGCCGACCGACACCCATGCCGACCTGATCGAGGCCGCCGTCACCGCCGGCAAGGCCGTGTTCTGCGAAAAGCCGGTCGATCTCGACGCCGGGCGCATCCGCCGCTGCCTCGAGGTCGTCTCGAAGTCCGGCAAGCCGCTGATGATCGGCTTCAACCGTCGCTTCGACCCCAACTTCGCGGCTCTGGAGGGCCGGCTGCGCGCCGGCGAGGCCGGCGCGATCGAGATCGTCAGCGTCATCTCGCGCGATCCTGGCCCGCCGCCGGTCGAGTACGTCAAGCGCTCCGGCGGCCTGTTCCGCGACATGATGATCCATGATTTCGACATGGCGCGCTTTCTCCTCGCCGAGGAGCCGGTCGAGGTCTTCGCGCTCGGCTCGGCTTTGGTCGATCCTGCGATCGGCCAGGCCGGCGACGTCGACACCGCCGCCGTGCTGATGCGCACCGGGAGCGGGCGCATCGCCCAGATCTCGAACTCGCGCCGCGCCACTTACGGCTACGACCAGCGCATCGAGGTCCACGGGTCCAAGGGCATGCTGCGCGCCGGCAACATCCACGAGACCACGGTCGAGATCGCGACCGGCGCCGGCTTCCGCGCCGACCCCGTGCAGAACTTCTTCCTGGAGCGCTATGCCGCAGCCTATCGCGCCGAGCTCGACGCCTTCGTCAGCGCCTGCCGCGACAAGCGCGCGCCCTCTCCCTCCGGCCTCGACGGCTTGAAGGCCCAGATTCTCGCCGACGCTGCGACAGAATCCCGTCGCACCGGCAAGCCGGTCGCCGTCTCGCTGGAATCGCTGGGATGACGCCAGCCGAACTCGACCTGCGCCAGTACGCCGTGCTCGGTCTCGTCGACGAGGCGAGCCGCCTGGCGCTCGACTATTTCGGCCGCAAGGACAGCCTCGGCATCAGCATGAAGGGCGCGCAGGATTGGCTCACTGTCGCCGACGGTGCGGTCGAGGTCTTCCTGCGCGAGCGCCTTGCCGTGCTCTTCCCGAGCGATGCGGTGATCGGCGAGGAAGGCGGCGGCGAAGCCGCCGATGCGGTCTGGATCATCGACCCGATCGACGGCACCTCGAACTTCGCCCGCGGCGATCGCACCTGGTGCATCTCGATCGGCCTGCTGCTCAACGGCATTCCCGAGATCGGCATCATCTCGGCCCCGGCGCTGGGCGAGGTCTATCTCGGCCGCCGCGGCCGTGGCGCGACCATGAACGGCGAGCCGATCAAGGTCTCCGGCACCGCCGACATCCGCCGCGCCTATCTCGAATTCGGCTGGTCGACCCGCATCCCCACCGAGGATTATCTCGCCACGGTCGGCCGCGGCTTCGCCGCCGGCGCCTCGGTCAAGCGCTCGGGTTCCGGCGCGCTCGGCCTCTGCCATGTCGCGATCGGCCGTACCGAAGCCTATGCCGAACTGCACATCAATGCCTGGGACGTCGCTGCCGGACTGGTGATCGCGACCGAGGCCGGCGCCGACGCCAACGACTTCTTCGCGGGCGATGCGATCAAGGCCGGCAACCCGGTGCTATGCTGCACCCCGGAGCTGACGGGCGAGCTGGAACGCATCACCGGAATAGTAAGCCGGCACAATAGCCGTTGATCTTTGCCGACGACCGGTCACTATCGACCCAACAAGAACAGACAGAACCAGATATCGGGAGGAAGACCATGCAGAAACACCACTGGCTTCGCGCCGGACTTTTCGCCGCCGCGGCGAGCGCGGCCTTCGCCGCCGCTCCGGCCCAGGCCCAGGGCTCGCTCGTCATGTATTGCGGCGTGCAGGAGGAATGGTGCCGCGCCATGAGCGGCGCCTTCGAGAAGGAGACCGGCATCAAGGTCGCGATGACCCGCAAGTCCGCCGGCGAGATCTACGCCCAGCTCAAGGCGGAATCGTCCAATCCGCGCGGCGACATCTGGTGGGGCGGCACCGGCGACCCGCATCTGCAGGCGGCCGAGGAAGGCCTGACCCAGGAATACGAATCGCCCGCCAACAAGGACCTGCACGAATGGGCGCTGGCCCAGTGGGAGGCCGCCAAGAAGCGTTCGGTCGGCATCTATGCCGGTGCTCTCGGCTTCGGCTACAACACCCAGCAGATCAAGGCCAAGGGCCTCAACGAGCCCAAATGCTGGGCCGACCTGCTCGATCCAAAGCTGAAGGACGACGTCCAGGTCGCAGACCCCAACTCCTCGGGCACCGCCTACAACCTGCTCGCCACGGTCGTGCAACTGATGGGCGAGGACAAGGGCTTCGACTATCTCAGGGCCCTGCACAAGAACATCAGCCAGTACACCAAGTCGGGCGCCGCCCCGGCCAAGGCGGCGAGCCTCGGCGAGACCGCCGTCGGCATCGTGTTCATCCATGACGCCGTCGTCTTCGCCGTGCAGGGCGACCCGATCAAGGCCGTCGCCCCCTGCGAGGGCACCGGCTACGAGATCGGCTCGATGTCGATCGTCAAGGGCGCGCGCAATCTCGACAACGCCAAGAAGTTCTACGATTGGGCCCTGACCCCGGCCGCCCAGGCGCTCGCCGCACCGGCCAAGTCCTATCAGGTGCCTTCAAACAAGAACGCGCCCGTTCCGGCCCAGGCTCCGAAGATGTCGGACATGAAGCTGATCAAGTACGACTTCGTCAAATACGGCTCCTCGGCCGAGCGGGTCCGGCTGCTGACCAAGTGGGACAAGGAGATCAAGGCGCTGCCGAAGTGATCGCGCAAGTGAGCGCACGCTGACCGCTGACATCTGAGACGAGAGGCGAGAGACGATGCGTCCCGCGACGAGGCTCGCGCTGCTGGCCGGCTGGCTCGGCTATGCGCTCATCCCTTGGTATCTGCCCGAGGGGATGAGCCTGTCCGGCTATCCGTTCGGCAAGTCCGGCACGGCGCTGGCGCTCGTGCTCTCGGGGGCTGCGCCCTGGCTCCTGCCCATCGGCATCGCCCTTCTCCTCGCGAGCCTGCTCAGCCTCCGGCAGGAAAATGCCGGCACCGGCAAGCTCCTGGCCTGGATCGGCTTTGCCGGCCTCGCAGTCTTCTTCGCCCAGGGCTTCGCTGTCACGCTCAAGGACCAGGGCATGCCGGCGCTGGCCGCCCTGCTCGGCGGGGCTGGCGCATCGCAACCCGGCATGGGCTTCGGCGCGCTCGTCACGCTTGTCTCGCTGCTCCTGCTGCTCTGCCACGGCCTTGCCTATCGCGGCCTGTGCCGTGGCGACCTCTTCACCACATCCTCGATCGGCATCGTCATCATGCTGATCGTCACCTTCATCTTCCTGCCGGTCGCAGTGATCCTGCGCAGCGCTTTGGTCGATTCCAGCGGCGCCATCGTCCTCGGCGAGTTCGTCGAGCGCCTGTTCTCTTCGACGATCTGGGGGCTGGGCTGCCTGTCCGCCAACACCAATTGCGGCGTCGCCTGGAACACGCTGATCCTGGCGGTGCTGACCGGGCTGATCACCACCTTGCTCGGGCTCGCCTGCGCCCTTCTGATCCTGCGCACCGGCATGCCCGGCAAGCGGGCCATGCGCCTGCTCACAGTGCTGCCGATCATCACGCCGCCTTTCGTCATCGGCCTGGCGCTGATCCTGCTCTTCGGCCGCTCCGGCCTGTTCTCGACATTCCTGTTCGACTGGTTCGGCATTCCGCGCTCGCGCTGGATCTACGGCCTGCCCGGCGTGCTGCTCGCCCAGGTCCTCGCCTTCGCCCCGATCGCCTTCCTGGTGCTGATCGGCGTCGTGCAGGGCATTGCGCCGAGCCTGGAAGAGGCCTCGCAGACGCTCGGCGCCAAGCGCTGGACCACCTTCCGCACCGTGACCTGGCCCCTGCTGCGACCGGGCCTTGCCAACGCCTTCCTGCTCGGCTTCGTCGAGAGCATGGCCGACTTCGGCAATCCGCTGGTGCTCGGCGGCAATTTCGAGGTGCTCTCGACCAAGATCTTCTTCGCCGTTGTCGGCGCCGCACATAACCAGGGCCAGGCGGCGGTGCTCGCCATCGTCCTGCTCGGCTTCACGCTCGCCGCCTTCTGGGCGCAGCAATACTGGCTCGGCGGCAAGTCCTACACCACCGTCACCGGCAAGGGCGATTCCGGCCTGCCGACGCCATTGCCGCGCCGGATCACCTGGATTTCGGCCCTCGTGATCGGGCCCTGGGTGGCGCTGACCGCTGTCATCTACGTCGTCATCCTGATGGGCGGCTTCGTCAAGACGATGGGGCGCGACCACACCCCGACGCTGCAGCACTACATCACCGGCTTCTCGATCGACTTCAGCCGCGGGCTCTATTTCGACGGCTCGGCCTGGCCGTCCTTCTTCACCACGCTGAAGCTCGCGGCGATCTCGGCGCCGCTGACCGCGATCATCGGCCTGCTCACCGCCTATCTCCTGACGCGCCAGCGCTTTGCCGGACGTGGCGCGCTCGAATTTGCGACCATGCTGAGCTTCGCCATTCCCGGCACCGTGCTCGGCGTCGCCTATATCCTCGCCTTCAACGTGCCGCCGGTCGAGATCACGGGCACCGGGTTGATCCTGGTCATCGCCTTCGTCTTCCGCAACATGCCGGTCGGCGTGCGCTCCGGCATCGCCGGGCTGTCGCAGATCGACAAGAGCCTCGACGAGGCTTCGGCGACGCTGTCGGCCCGCAGCTTCACGACGCTCTGGCGGGTGGTGCTGCCGCTGCTGCGCCCGGCCCTCGTCGCCGCGCTGATCTACAGCTTCGTGCGCAGCATGACGACGGTGAGCGCCGTGATCTTCCTGGTCTCGGCCGAGTACAATCTCGCCACCGCCTATATCGTCGGCCGCGTCGAAGCCGGCGAGTTCGGCCTCGCCATCGCCTATTCCTCGGTGCTGATCATGGTGATGGCGCTCGGCATCAGCCTGATCCAGCTCGGCGTCGGCGAGCGCAAGCTCGGCCGGCGCAGCACCCCGCCCGCCCTCGCCTCCTCCGCGGCCGAGCCGATCAAGTAAGGATACCTTGCAGCCATGCCCAAGGCCGGCCCCGCCTCAGTCGCGTTCCGCAATGTCAGCATGCGCTACGGCGCGGTGACGGCGGTCGACAATGTCAGCTTCTCGATCGAGGCCGGCAAGCTCGTCACGCTGCTCGGCCCCTCCGGCTGCGGTAAGACAACGACGCTGCGCATGATCGCTGGGCTGGAGATCGCCAGCGAGGGCCAGATCCTGATCGGCGACAAGGACGTCACCCGGCTCTCCGCCGCCGATCGCGACGTCAGCATGGTCTTCCAGTCCTATGCGCTCTTCCCGCATATGAACGTGCTCGAGAATGCCGCCTACGGCCCCACCGTGAAGGGCCTGCCCAAGGCCAAGGCGCAGGAGATGGCGCTGGAGAAGCTGGCGCTGGTCGGCCTCAAGGGCTTCGAGAAGCGTTTTCCCTCGGAGCTCTCGGGCGGTCAGCAGCAGCGCGTCGCCGTGGCCCGCGCCCTCGTGCTGGAGCCACAGGTCCTGCTATTCGACGAACCGCTCTCAAATCTCGATGCCAAATTGCGCCGGCGCGTGCGCGAGGAGATTCGCGAACTGCAGCAGACGCTCAACCTCACCGTCGCCTATGTCACACACGATCAGGAGGAGGCGCTCGCCGTCTCGGACCGCATCATCGTGATGTCGAATTCCCGCATCGCCCAGGAAGGCACGCCGCGCCAGCTCTATGAGGAACCCGCCGACGCCTTCGTGGCCGACTTCATCGGCGACGCCAACATGGTCGACGTCACCGTGAAATCAGTCGCCGACGGGCGGGCTGCCGTCGCGATCGGTCCGGCGAACGTCTCATTGGCAGCGCGCGGCCTGCAGCCGGGCCCCGCGAAGGCAGCCATCCGGCCGCAGAGCCTGCTGGTTTCGCGCCATGAAAGCCAGGGCACACTGCCGGGCAGCGTCCGCAAATGCGCTTATCTCGGCAACCATCTCGACCTGATGATCGAGACCGCGGTCGGGGAACTCTTCGTCATCAGCCACGATGTCGACGACATGCTGCTGCCGGGCACGCCTGTCTGGCTCTCCTTCGCCAGCTCGGGCGTGATCCTGGTGCCCTGAGTGTCTACTCAACCGCCGATGTTGAAGGAATAGCTCGCGCCGATGCCGACCGAGAACTGGTTGCGCTGCCCCAGCCTGTCGACCAGCGGCGAGTTGCCGGCGTCCCCGACCAGCCGGTCGTAGCGGGTGAACAGCGTGGTCGAGAAGCTCGGCGACCACGCATATTCCAGCGACGAGGCGAGACCGACCGATTTGGCGCCGGCACCGGGCTTGTAGGCGGAAATCGTGCCGTTGAGCGCAGCCTCTCCCGGCAGCACGCCGAAATTCCGGCGCATATAGGAAGCGCTGCCGAGCGAGGCACGCGGACCGACGGCGAAGGTGAAGGCGCCGAAGCGCTCGACCCAGTCGGCCGAGAAATCGGCGACCACGCCATGATGCCCGTTGAAGCCCTGGCGGACTTCGACACGGGTGCGCAACCGCTCGGGGATGACCCAGTACTCGGCAAAGACGCCGGCCTCGATCGCCCAGGGCACGTCGCGCATGCCGAGCAGCCGGATATTAGAGCCTGAGTAACGACCGGAGCGATAGGCGCCGACCACGCCGACATCGAAGCGATCGGTGTCGTAGATGGCGTAGTCCAAGCTGTCGTCGGGGGCGCTGAACCCGGCCGGCTCCCCGGCGCGGCGCCAGGAAAGCGACGGCATGAAAGACGGCCCGGCGGAATTTGCTCCGTCATATTTCGGGCCGACCTGGAACGAGCCGCCCAGCGTCACGATCCAGCCCTTGGCCGGAGTCGGATCGGTCAGGATCTTCTTGGTGTCGTCATCGTCGTCGTCGTCATCGTCGTTCGCGCGCACCACCCCGTTGGAGAGGACGAGCAGCGCGGCGATCCCGGCCAGGACGGCGACGTGCCGGCGCCGGCCGCGGGCTGGACGTTCGTGACGTACGAGAGCAAGCATGGAGAGGGTCGTCCCATGGGTCGTCAGTCCGCGATCGCGCGGCCCAGCCTAATACCGAGTTTCTTAATGCGGTGCCAAAGGCTTCTTTCCGCTATGCCTAGCAATTTCGCAGCCCTGACCTGCACGCCGTCGCTGCGCCTGAGCGCCTCGAGGATGAAATCGCGCTCGATCCGCTCGAGTTCGGCGTCGAGATCGCGCGGCAAGCTGTCGCGATCGCCCCGGCGCGCGGCGTTGAACAGATCCTGCGGCAGATCGCCAGCATCGATCGTCGGCGCCTTGGCTACGATCACCGCCCTTTCGATGCAGTTGTGCAGCTCGCGGATGTTTCCCGGCCAGTCATAGGCGGTCATGGCAGCCAGGGCGGCCGGCGAGAAGCCGCTCGCTCGCTTGCCCATCGCTTCAGCCAGCTCGGCCAGGAAATGCGTGGCCAGCAGCGGGACGTCGTCGGCGCGGTCCCGCAGCGGCGGCAGCACGATCGGGAAGACGTTGAGCCGGTAGAACAGGTCCTCGCGGAAGCTGCCCTTGTCGACGGCCTGGCGCATATCCTTGTGCGTCGCCGCGACCAGCCTGACATCGACCGTCTGGGTCCGGGTCGCGCCGACCGGCTCGAAGCTGCGCTCCTGGATTACCCGCAGCAGCTTGGCCTGGATCGGGAGCGGCATATCGCCGATCTCGTCGAGGAAGAGCGTGCCGCCATCGGCCGCGGCGAAGCGCCCGGTACGGTTGGCGAGCGCCCCGGTGAAGGCACCCTTCACATGGCCGAAGAGCTCGCTCTCCAGCAGGGGTTCGGGGATCGCCGCGCAATTGACCGCGACGAAGGGCTTGTCGCGTCGCGGGCTGTTGAAGTGGATCGCCTTGGCGACCAGCTCCTTGCCGGTGCCGCTCTCACCGTTGAGCAGCACGGTTGCCTTCGTCTCGCAGACCTCAGTGACCTGCTCGATCACGCGGCGGAATGAGGCGCTGTTGCCGACCAGGGTGTCGAAGCTGTAGCGACCTTCGAGCTCGCTGCGCAGCCTTTCATTGTCGCGCACCACATCGGCGAGGCGCAGTGCCCGCCTGATCGTGGCCGAAACGTCGTCAATCTCGAAGGGCTTGGCGATGTAGTCGAACGCACCTTCCTTGACGAGGTCGACCGCGTCGCGCACCGCTGCAAAGGCCGTGATGATGATGACCGGCACCTCGGGCCAGCGGCTGCGAACCTCCCGCAACAGCTCGCGTCCGTCCATCACCGGCAGCCTGAGATCGGTCAGCACCAGGTCGAAGCGCGCCTGTTCGAGCTCGCCAAGTGCAGCACGCGCGCTGTGGACGGCCGTGGCGCGGAAGCCGAGATCCTCCAGCGCTGCCGCCAGCACGTCGGCGAGCCGCACCTCGTCGTCGACTACCAGGATGGAATGGCTCATGCCGGTGCTCCCGGTTTCGCCCGCGGCAGGGCGATGGTGAAGGCTGCGCCCCGCCCCGGTTCGCAGACGCAGGTGGCGCTGCCGCCATGGGCCTCCGCCACGGTCTGCACCTTTGCGAGCCCGAGCCCTGAGCCCTTGGCCTTGGTGGTGAAGAACGGGTTGAAGATCTCCGGCCGGATCGCATCCGGCACGCCGGCGCCCTCGTCGCTGATCGTCAGCGAGACCCCCTCCCCGGTGGCGCGCACGCTGGCCTGGATCGTGCCGCCCTCGGGCATCGCGTCGATCGCGTTGAGGACGAGGTTGAGACAGGCCTGGTAGAGCTGATCGGGGTCGCCGAGGACGGTCGCCCCGCCGCTCGTATCCTCGACGGTCAGCTTAATCTTCCGGCGAGAGAACTCGGGCGCCGCGATCGCCGCGACGCGATCGATCACTGCACGCAAGGGGATCTCGATCTTCACCGGCGGCTTGGGCTGCGCGAAATCGAGGAAGTCGCGGACCAGCGTCTCGATGCGGCGCACCTCGTCGATGACGTAGCCCAGCATCTTCTCTTCGGCATTACCGAGCTTGGCGCGGTTGCGGACGACCTCCGTCGAGGTCTTGATGATCCCGAGCGGGTTGCGCACCTCATGGGCGATCACCATTGCCGCCTGCCCGAGCGCCGAGAGCCGGTCCTTTCGCCTGAGCTCGGCCTCGAGCTCCTGCAGCTTGCCGAGCTGCTCGGCCATGCCGTTGAAGCCGGTGGCGAGCTCGACGATCTCGCGCCCGCCGCCCGCCGAGACGCGCTGGCCGAAATCCCCGGCCGCGATCGCGCGCACGCCATGGGTCAAAGCGCGCAGCGGCCGCACCAGCAGGTCCGAGGTCAGGATACCGACGACGATCGAGATCGCGCTGCCGAGCAGGAAGATGCCGAGGAACAGGCTCTCGCGGCCGAGCTGCTCGAAGAAGCCCGCCTCGCTGCGCATGCCGATGAAGCTGATCGCCGCGAGCTGGCCGTCGATGCCGCGCAGTCCCGCATAGACGGCGCGATAGGCGCCGCCATCGGCATCGGGATCGAAGATCCCGTCCTCTCCGGCCTCCAATCTCGCCCGTATGGCCGCAGGTATGACGGCCGTGCGGTCGGAATGCGTCTGCATGATCAGTTCGGGCTTGCCGTCGAACAGGGCGAAGAAGCGGATCTCCAGCGCCGTCACCACCTTGATGCCACCGAAGGAGCTTTCGTCGAGCCAGGTCCCGACCAGGAGGTTGGCCGGCTGGCCGCCGATCTGCACGGCCTGGACGGAGCCTGCCATGATCCAGCGCTTGCCGTCGGTCTCGATGCGGAACAGGCCGAGGCTGGTCTCGGTCGGCAACGGGGTGAGGCTGCTGAAATCTCGCGTCTTGAACAGCACTTCGCCGCCCGGGCGATAGATCGCGATCAGGTCGTAGCCGACCGAGTTCAGCACCGCGAACTCGCGCTCGACGGTCTTCTGCATCTTCTGGTCGCTGCTCGATTGCTCGAGCCGGTGACCGATCACGCCGGCGACCCGCTGCGCCTCCTGCGTCGCCTCGGCAATCTCGAGCGCGAAGAAGCGCGAGGTATCGCCAAGCCATTGCTCGACATTGTCCTCGAAGGCATCTGAGATCAGCCTGGCGGCGATGAAGGCGGAGGCCAGCATCGCCGGCACGCTGACCAGCATGAAGCCGATCACCAGCCTGAACCTGAGCGATGCCATCCGCGTCGACATGCCGGATCTCGTTTCCCTCACCTCCGGCCGCCGGCCACCGTCATGGCTGCCGCGACCAGGTGTCGTCGTCGCAGATCAGACCGCCGAGTACGCAGCCGCGCATGACGAGGCTCCCGGAGGAAGCCAGTTCGAGCGTCGTGCGATAGGTCTTGCCATCGGCGGGATTATAGCCCTCGCCCTCGAGGCCGCCTTTCGCAGCCGGCTTGAAGCCAGACAGCACCTGGATTCCCATCAGCGAGCGCTTCCGCAGCCCCTCATTGGGATTGTAGATGTCGAAGCGCTCCTCTTTCAGCCAGACGATCTTGCCGCACAGTGCCGGGCCGCAGCGGCTGATCGCGATCTCGGATTCCCCGTCGGAATCGCGCCAGCGCCCGACGATGTCGGTCATCGGATCGGCCAGGGCCGGCAGTGCCGCCATCCACGCAGTCGCAACCAGCACGATCAGGCCGAGTCCAAGGCCAGCTCCACGTTTCATTCGTCCCCTCCGAGCAGGAACACGCCCGCGATGATCAGCGCGATTCCGCCTGCACGAACCAGGTCGATATGTTCGTCGAAGGTGAACCAGGCGAACAGCGGAACTGTGACATAGACCAATCCCGTCATCGGGAAGGCGCGGCTGAGCGGCATGTCGCGCAGGATGACCATCCAGACGACGAAGACGCCGATATAGCCGAGCGTCGCCAGCCAGACGCCCGGCAGCGACACCGCCTTCGCCATCATGGCGAGGCCGAAGTCCATGTCGCCGAGCCCGTCAGCGCCCCATTTGAAGGCGAGCTGGGTACCGGTGTCGAGCACGATGAAGGCGAGCCAGATCGCCAGCTGACGGCCCCATGCATTGCTTGCCGGTGGCGAGCTGCTGCTCATGCGGCCTTCTTTCGGGCGATTGCGGCGAGATCGGGGTCGAAGCGCTCGAAGCCGAGCCAGGGGCTCAAGGACCGCAGCGCCCATTGCAGCGGCGCGAGCCGGTGCCGGACATGCAGGGTCGAGGGCACCAGCCGGCTGCCGAAGCGCAGCTTCGAGGCATAGGCGGTCTGGCCGCTCTGGAGCTTTCCGATGCCGCGCTCCAGACAGAAGCGGACATTCGCCATCCAGCTCACGGCGTAGAGATTGTGCTCGCGGGCCAGCGGGTAGCGCATGCCCAGGAACTTGTCGATCACCCGGTCGGGCTCGACCAGCAGCAGGTTGAAGGCGGCGAGCTCCTCGCCGATCCAGTAGAGCACGAACACCGCCCGCTCGCCGAGCGCACGCGAAACCGCGCCGAAATAGCCGGGCGGCAGCACTTCGAGATCGCCATAATCCAGCCCACTCTGGGCTCGCGTCGCCTCATAGAGCGCGTCGATCGTCGGCTCCAGCCCGGTGATGTCGGTATGGAAGGCGATGCGGACCTCGCTCGCCTTGGCGAGCTTGCGCCTGATGTCCTTGCGCGTCGCCGCGGAGAGCGAAGCGAGATAGGCGGCTTCATCCTTGAAGGGCAGGTCGAGCAGCGCGATCGGCAGGCTGCCGAGCCGGGCGAAGCCGGCCTGCTTCAGGGCGCCGCCGAAGCCCTCTTCTTCGACCGGTGCCAGATCCTTCCAGACCACGAGATGCGCCTTCTCCTCGGCGGCCTGCCGCTCCAGCGTGGCGGCGAGCTCCTGGAAGGCGGCGGCACGACCTGCCGCATCGAGCTTCGGCGAGAAGCCGAGATGGCAGCGCTCGGCATAGGGCGAGCCGACGCAGAGCACCTTCAGCGTGACCAGTCCCGGCACATGGCGGAACAGGGCGTCGCCGAAGCTCCTGAGCTTGCCCTGCAGCGGCGTGTCGAGCCGATAGTTCAGCCGGAAGAACGGCACCACCGCGACGATCTCGCCGTCGGATCCCGCACAGGCGGCCGCCATGCGCAGGCCGACACCGGCCTGCGCGGCGACCGCGTCGCAGGCCGTGTAATAGGCATGGCATTCGGCCTCGCCGGGCAGGCAGCCGTCCCAGGCGGCAGCGGAGACATCCGCGATGCCGGCCAGGATATGGCCTTCGGGCGCGCTCATTCGGCTGCCACGACACGCAGCGGCGTCACCGGGCGGTGGGCCTTGGCAAGCCGCGCAGCCAGCGCCAGCGAGCGCTCGATCACGATGTCATGCTGCTGGTCGATGGTGACGAGGTGATAGCTGTCGTCGAGGATCCCCGCATCGACCAGCCCGCCGAGCTTGCGCTGGATCTCGAAGGCGTTCCTGAGGTCGGCGATATCGTCTTCGCGCGGATGGACCAGCAGGGCCGGGCATTTGACCTGCGGGAGCTCGCGGCGAGTGACCGCGATCAGGTCCCACATCTGCTTCAGCGCGCCGGACGGCGTGCCGAGCAGGCCGGCGGTCGAGCTATCGCCGCTCGTCAGCGAGGAGACCACGAGGGCCCGGGAGCGCGTGTCCTTCAGCCCATAGGGCTCGCGCTCGACGAAGCTGTAGCGCCGCCCGAACGGCGTGTTGATGAACCATTTCAGCAGGAAGGCATAGCGCGGGATCGACCAGCCATCATACCAGAGTGTCGGTGCGTAGAGCGCGAGCCCATCGACCTCTTTCGGGCGCTGGGCGGCCACATGCATCGCCAGCACCGCGCCCATGGATAGGCCGCCGACGATGACCGTGTCGCAGATCTCGCGCATGCGCTCGAGCTCGTCAAAGACGCTCTGCGTCCAGTCGCGCCAGTCGGTGGCGAGGATCTCCGCCTCCCCGGCGCAATGCCCGGCGAGTTGCGGGCAGTGCACGGTATGGCCGGCCCGGTGCAGCGCACGGGCGACGAAGCGCAGCTCGACCGGGGTGCCGCCGAGGCCGTGGATGAGCAGGAAGCCGGTGCGGTCCCCGGCGAGGCGGACACTGAAATCGCGCTTGGTCATCGGAACATGTCCGTCAGGCTGTTCTGGCGACGATGATAACGCCGCAAGTGATCAGGAAGGAGCCGAGCCATTGCCGCCGGCCGACGCGCTCACCGAGGAAGACGGCGCTGGCCAGGGTGATGGCGAGGAAATTGGCGCTCGCGATCGGGAAGGCGATCGAAAGCGGCACTTCGGCGAGAATGCGCAGCCAGATGAAGAACTCGGCGACATAGGTCGCGAGCCCAGCAGTGATCCAGCCGCAGCGCGCCACTGCCGCCGCCGTGGCCCGGAAATCGGCGCCCTGCGGCAGCCGGTCGGCGCCGATCTTGAAGAAGATCTGGCCGGCGACGTCGCAGATGATCGACGCCACGAACCAGAGGATGATCGTCGTGTTCATGACAGCACCCGCTGGAAGCAGTCGATCAGGCTCGCATTGATGCGGGCATTGACGGAGAGTTGCTCGGGCGTCGGCCTGAAGCGCGGCGGATGGTCGAAATAGGCGAGCGTCGCACGCAAAGGGTCGCTGAAGCGCGGCTCCGACCAGTCGCCGCAGACATCGGCACCGACGATCCGGCGCTCGCTTGCCAGCCGCTCCACAGCCGCCAGCAGATGGCGCAACGGCAATTCGCCCTGGTCCCAGTTGGTGCAGGCGTCGCCCGGCCCGAGCACGTCCTTGTCGATCGTCAGCCAGACCGACGAGGTCGGGATCGCCGTGATCAGCTCGTCGAGGAAATCCGACCAGTCCTCGTCGGCGAGGTTGCGCCAATGCAGATGGCCGCTCTCCTGGCGGAAGCTCGCGGTCTTGCCATAGCGTCCCCACACCCGCGAGGGCTCGTGCCGCCAGGGATAGAGCGCGATCCGCCCCTCGGCCACGGCCCGCAGGTTTGCGAACTGCCATTCGGGACGCACGAGATCGTCGCTGCACGGGCCGATCGTCACGACCTTGTGGACTTGTGGCAGCTCCAGCGCCCGGTTGACCCAGGCGCCGCAATTCACCGTGGCGGGGAAGCTGACCCAGTCGGGATGGTTGTCGAAGTGCACGACCGTGACTGGCTCCTCGACACGGCCCAGCAGCACCGAGGTGACGTGATGGAAATCACCCGAGCCGTAGAAGAAGACGGGCACGCCCTTTCCCTCGCCGTCACATTGACCAAGGCGTTGCAGCAGCTCGACCTTGGCCCGGCGGCTCGCGACGATGCGCATGGCGCCGGCGAGGTCGGCGGCGTCGATGCACGCGGCCGTGCCGGCGTCGATGCGCCGGCGCAGCGGCTCCTGGGCCGCCACGCTACCGTCGAGGTCGATCACGCGCAGGCGCAAGGCCCGTCTCCGCGGCTCAGGCGCCGGCGACGCGGGCGAAGAGCTGGTCGAGCAGCTCGATCGCGAGGTCGATCTCGGCATAGCTCATGGTCAATGCCGGGGCGAGGGTGATGACGTTCTTGTAGTAGCCGCCGATATCGAGCACGAGACCGTAGCGCTTGCCGCCGACCTCGAGGTCGGCCTTCATGCCCTCGTCGCACATCAGGTCGACCAGCCGCTTCGACGGGGTGAAGCTGTCATGCGGCTCGCAGATCTCGATCCGCAGCGCCATGCCGAGACCGTCGACCTCGCCGACGATTCTGTGGCGGCGCTTCAGCCCCTGCAGCCCGTCGAGGAAATACTTGCCCTTGGCCATGACCATGCTCTCGTAGTCCTCTTCCTCCATCATCTTCATCGCTTCCAGCGCGACGGCGGTGCCGAGCGGGTTGGCGTTGAAGGTGGAGTGGGTCGAGCCCGGCGGGAACACGGTCGGGTTGATCAGCTCTTCCTTGGCCCAGATGCCGGAGAGCGGGTTCAGCCCGTTGGTCACCGCCTTGCCGAAGACGATCACGTCCGGTTGCACGCCGAAATGCTCGATCGACCAGAGCTTGCCGGTCCGGTAGAAGCCCATCTGGATCTCGTCGACCACCAGCAGGATGCCGTGCTGGTCGAGCAGCTTCTTGAGCTCGATGAAGAAGTTCGGCGGCGGGATGACGTAGCCGCCGGTGCCCTGCAACGGCTCGACATAGAACGCCGCGTACTCGGCCTCGCCGACCTTGGGATCCCAGACACCGTTGTATTCGCTCTCGAACAGCCGGGCGAATTGCTGCACGCAGTGATGCCCGTACTCCTCCTTGCTCATCCCCTTGGGGCCGCGGAAATGGTAGGGGAACGGGATGAAATGCGCGCGCTCGCCGAAATGGCCGAAGCGGCGGCGATAGCGATAGGACGAGGTGATCGCCGAGGCGCCGAGCGTGCGGCCGTGATAGCCGCCCTCGAAGGCGAACATCAGGCTCTTGCCCTTCTTGGCATTGCGCACGAGCTTCAGTGAATCCTCGACCGCCTGGGCGCCGCCGACATTGAAATGGACGCGCCCCTTGGCGTCGAACTTGCGCTGCGCATCCTGCGCGATCATCGCCGCGAGCTCGATCTTCTCGCGGTGCAGATATTGGCTCGCCACCTGCGGCAGCGTATCGATCTGGCGCTTCAGCGCAGTGTTCAGGCGCGGATTGGCGTAGCCGAAATTGACGGCCGAGTACCACATCTGCAAGTCGAGGAAGCGGTTGCCCGCCGCATCGAGCATGAACGAGCCCTCGCAGCCCGAGAAGATCTTCGGGAACTGCGTGTAGTGGACGGTGTCGCCATGCGAGCAGTACTGCGCCTCAAGCGCGAGAAGGCGGGCTTCCTCATCGGCCAGCGTCGCTGCCGGCGCGGAGGAAATATCGACCTGCTCGGCGCGGTCGAGCAGGGTGAAGCCGTCATCCATTGATCATGTCCTTGCGTGCAGGGGCCGCCGGTTCGCTCGTGGTTTCCGACAGCAGGGTTTCGAGGAGGCCGACGGCCTCCGAGAATGTGTTGAACGGGCGGTGGCCGATGCCGTTCTCGCGGCAATGCGCGATCAGGCTCTTCTTGGCGAAGACGAGGTCGGCCTGGCCGGCGACGCAGAAATCCGAGCGACCATCGCCGACCAAAAGGGTCAGCGGCCGGGAAAGGCTGCTGGCGACGCGGCACTTGCAGGTGCCGCTGGCGCAGCCGCCTGAGGGGTCGGCATGCGGCGAGGTCAGCCGCCAGCGATCGCCGGGCAACTGCTCGATATGGTTGGCGACGACGGTCAGGCCGCTGAGGCCGGCACGGCCCAAAAGCGCATGGATCGTGCGGTCGAGCCCGTCAGAGACCACCGTCACCGGAATCCCGGCGCGCTGGCACAGCCGCACGAAGGCAGCGAAGCCCCAGTCGATCGCCAGCGAGGAGACGAAGGTGTCGAACACGTCGGGCGAGGCATGCAGCAGCGCGACCTGGCGCTGCATGCATTCGCGCGAGCCGATCTTGCCGGCGACCCAGTCCGCCTCGATCTCTTCCCAGCCCGGCTCCGCGAAACGCTGCAGCACACGGTCGGTCGTATCCTCGCGTGAGATGGTCCCGTCGAAATCGACGATTGCCTGCCAATTCATGCCTGCTGCGCTCCAGCCAGTCCGCGCGCCGCCTCAGCAACCCTCGTGCCACACACCAAGCCCTTGAAATATCGAGAAGAAGAGAGCCGCAGTTCTGGGTCGCGGCCTGCGCCTTTTGAAGGAGGCTCCATTTTTTGGAGCCTCGCATCCAGTCTATAAGCGGTGAGCTTGCCTGAGGATTGCGTCTCATACGGCGGGCAGAGCAGGTCGCAGGACCACAGCCTCTCGCGAAAGACGCCCCGCATCTAGGGTCCCGCAGGACCGATCTCGCCTCCCCGCGCGAACGATTCGAACCGCCTGAGATCCATCGCCGACACAAACGGTCTTGACTCACTGTCAAGCCGGCGTAATGTTCCTTTTATTGAAACTTAAGTTCCATTTTATGGAACTTCTTCGGAAGCGATCCGGATGTCCATTCTGACGGCAGCCGCAGACGTGCTTCGTTGCTTCTCCAGCACGCGTCACGACGTGACCGTGACCGATCTCGTGACTCTCCTGGGCATGCCAAAGAGCAACGCCTCGCGCCTGCTCAGGGCGATGCGCGACGAGGGGCTTCTCGAGACGGTCGGCGACAGCAAGCGCTATCGCCCGGCGCTGCTGCTCGCCCAGATCGGCCAGCTCTATCGCTTCGCCGCTTCGCTGATCGATCGCGCCGACGCCGTGGTCGGACGCGTCTCCGATGAGATCGGCCACACCGGCTATATCAGCGTGCGCCGCGGCACCGAGATCATCGGCGTCACCGCCCATCCCGGCCGGCATGCGCTCAGGGTCGTCACGTCGATCGGCGACCGCATCCCCGCCTTCGCCTCCAGCACCGGCCGCGCTCTGCTCGCCAGGCTCCCCGACGCCGAGGTCCGCGCGCTCTACCCTGAGGGCTTCGTCGCGCCGTCCGAGACCGCGCCTCGCGACATGGACGAGCTTTTGGCGCGGCTGGCCGAGACCCGCCGCAACGGCTTTGCCGAGTCCCATGACGAGGCGGTGCGCGGCGTGCGCGCCATCTCGGTCGGCCTCGGCGATCCCGCCACCGGCGACGAGGTCGCGCTCTGCATCTCCTTCCCGGCTGCGACGGTCGAGCCGAGTGAGCGCCTTTCCATCATCCGTTCCCTGGCCGAAGGGGCCGCCGAGATCGCGGCCCTGACCCAGGACAAGCGCTTCTTCCCCTTGAACCTCTCATCTTCGGAGACCGCTCCATGAGCAATCGCTGGCGCATCGGCTTCGACATCGGCGGTACCTTCACCGACTTCATCCTCTATGACGGTGAGAAGCGCTCGGTCCTTCTGCACAAGCGCCTGACCACTCCGCACGATCCGTCCGAGGCAGCGCTGATCGGCCTTGGGGAACTCGTCGAGATGGCCGGGATCACGCTCGCCGATGTCGGCGACATCGTCCACGGCACGACGCTCGTCACCAACGCCGTGATCGAGCGCAAGGGCTCCAGGCTCGGCCTGATCACCACGAAGGGCTTCCGCGACATCCTCGAAATGGGGACCGAGCAGCGCTACGACATCTACGATCTCTTCCTGACCTTCCCCGATCCGCTGGTCTCGCGCGAGCATCGCCTCGAAGTGCCCGAGCGCATGGACCGCGACGGCAAGGTCGTGACCGCGCTCGACGCCGAAGCGGTGCGCAAGGCCGCCCGCGAGCTCGCCGCCGCCGGCTGCGAGGCGATCGCGATCTGCTTCCTCAACAGCTACCGCAACCCCGCCCATGAGCAGGAAGCGGGGCGCATCGTGCGAGAGACCTGCCCGGAACTCACGGTCTCGCTGTCGAGCGAGGTCGTCGCCGAGATCTGGGAATACCAGCGCTTCGTCACCACCGCCGCCAACGCCTATGTCCAGCCGCTGATGCGGCGCTATCTCGAGCGGCTTGAGCGCGAGCTTGCCGCCCGCTCCTTCACCGGCGCGCTCCGGCTGATGCATTCGGCCGGCGGCCTGGTCTCGCCCGAGACGGCCCGCACCTTCCCGATCCGCCTGCTCGAGAGCGGTCCGGCCGGCGGCGGCCTCGCCACGGCCCTGTTCGGCGAGCTCGCCGGCCACAAGGACGTGATCTCCTTCGACATGGGCGGCACCACCGCCAAGGCCTGCATGATCGAGGACGGCCGCGCCGAGATCGCGCCGATGCTGGAAGCCGGCCGCGTCAACCGCTTCGCCAAGGGCTCTGGCCTGCCGATCAAGGCGCCGGTGATCGACATGATCGAGATCGGTGCCGGCGGCGGCTCGATCGCGGCGATCGACGAGGTCGGCCTGCTCAAGGTCGGCCCGCATTCGGCCGGCTCCGATCCCGGCCCGGCCTGCTATGGCATGGGCGGCACGAAGCCGACCGTGACCGACGCCAATCTCGTGCTCGGCTACTACGATCCCGGCTTCTTCCTCGGCGGGCGCATGGCGCTCGATCTCGACGCAGCGCGCAAGGCCGTCGCCACCGTCGCCGAGCCGCTCGGCCTCTCGATCGAGGAAGCCGCCTGGGGCATCCACAAGGTCGTGGTCGAGAGCATGGGCGCCGCCGCCCGCGTCCATCTCGTCGAGAAGGGCAAGGACCCCCGCCATTACGCCATGGTCGGTTTCGGCGGCGCCGGCCCCGCCCATGCCGTCGATGTCGCCCGCGTGCTCGGCGTCAGGCAGGTCATCATACCGCCGGCTTCCGGCGCGGCCTCGGCGCTCGGCTTCCTCGCCGCGCCGCTCTCCTTCGACATGGTGCGCTCGCTGCCGGTCGAGTTCTCCGAAGGCTTCGACGCCGCCGCGGTCAACCGCGTGCTGACCGATCTGGAGGAAGAAGGCCGCAAGCACCTGATCGAGGCCGGCGTGAAGCCCGGCGACGTCACGGTCGAACGCTCGGCCGATATGCGCCTCGTCGGCCAGATGCACGACATTGCCGTACCGCTGCCGTCAGGTGCGATCGACGCCTCCAGCCTGGAGGCGATCCGCGCCGCCTTCAGCAAGGCCTACTCGGCCCGCTACACCTCGGTCTATGAGGGCGCCCGTCTGGAAGCGATCAACTTCCGCGTCCGCTGCGCCGGCCCGGTGCCGACGCTCTCGCTCTCCGGCGCTGCCGGCGGCGGCGACGCCACGAACAAGGTCAAGGGCAGCCGCCGTGCCTGGTTCGAGGGCGGCTGGAGCGAGGCGGAGGTCTATGACCGCTACGCCCTGCGCTCCGGAGACACGATCAAGGGCCCGGCGATCATCGAGGAGCGCGAGGCGACCACGATCGTGCCGCCCGGCGACAGCGTCACGATCGACGAGGTCCTGAACCTGATTATCCATGTCGGCCAGGCCAATGCGGCCGAGACCACGATCACCGCCGACATGCCCCTCGCCGAGGCCGCGCGCCGCATCGAGGCCGATCCGATCTCGCTGGAGATCATGTGGAGCCGCATGATCAACGTCGTCGAGGAGATGTGGCTGACCGTCTGCCGCACCGCCTTCTCGCTGGTGATCTCGGAAGCCCAGGACTTCGCCTGCGAACTGCTCGACCCCGAAGGCGAGACGCTGGCGCACAGCCCACGCGCCATGCCGGTCTTCAACCTGACGCTGCCGCGCGCGGTCAAGGCGCTGCTGGAGCGCTATCCGGCGCAGACGCTGAAGCCCGGCGACGTGCTGATCACCAATGATCCCTGGCTCTGCGCCGGTCATCTCTTCGACATCGCCATCGTCACCCCGGTCTTCCTGGGGAACCGCGTCGTCGGCCTGATGGGCACCGTTGGCCATGTCTCCGACATCGGCGGCACCAAGGATTCGTTGCGCGCCCGCGAGATCTACGAGGAAGGCTTCCAGATCCCGCCGATGAAGCTCTACGAGGCCGGCAGGATCAACGAGACGCTGGTCCGCCTGCTCGCCGAGAACGTGCGCAATTCCGAGCAGGTGCTCGGCGACCTGCACTCCTTCGTCGCCGCCAACGCCATCGGCGCCGAGCGGCTGCAGTCCTTCCTCACCGGCTACGGCATGCAGGACCTGCGCGCCCTCGCCCATGTCGTGCAGAGCCGCTCCGAGAAGGCGATGCGCGACGCGATCCGGGCGCTGCCGGACGGCACCTATCATGGCACCGTTTCGAACAATCCGCTCGGCACGCCGATGACCTATCCGCTGGCGCTGACGGTGAAGGACGACACCATCCATCTCGACTTTGCCGGCGCGCCGCCACAGCTGCCGCAGGGCGGGCTGAACTGCACGCTCAACTACACGATGGCGCACGCCACCTACCCGCTGAAGTGCATGCTGACGCCGTCGGTGCGCGGCAATGCCGGCTGCTATCGCGCCTTCTCGATCGATGCGCCCAAGGGCTCGATCCTGAACTGCGACAAGCCGCTGGCGGTCAACCTGCGCACCCGCACCGGCTGGTACCTGGCGCCGAACATTTTCCGCGCCCTGTCGCAGGCGGCGCCCAAGCAGGTGCAGGCCTTCACCGGCCTGCCGGTGGCGGCGAGCGTCTATGGCCGCGACCAGGCCGGCGACACCTATTCCGACATGCTCTTCGTCGGCGGCGGCCAGGGCGGCTCGGCCCATGGCGACGGCAAGTCCGGCCTGCTCTACCCGACCTCGGCGGCCAACACCTCGATCGAGACCTTCGAATCGCGGGTGCCGGTGCTGGTGGTCGAGAAGACCTATCTGACCGACTCCGGCGGCGCTGGCCGCCAGCGCGGCGGCCTCGGCCAGCGCGTGCGCCTGCGCAAGCTCTCCGATGACGGCCTGCCGACCCTGGTCTCGCTCTATCCGGAAGGGGTCAACAACCCGATCCCGGGCCTGTTCGAGGGTAAGGCCGGCGGCGGCGCCTCCGGCCGGATCATCGACGAGCTGGGCCATGTGCTGAAGGACGTCGGCACCGGCGAGCTCGTCCAGGTCAGGCAGCCGCACGAGATCGTCGAACTCGTGCTCGCCGGCGGCGCCGGCTACGGCCCGGCTTCCGAGCGCTCCCGCGAGGCGATCGCCCGCGACATCGCGCTCGGCCTCGTCTCACCGGAAGCGGCCAGGCGCGATTACGGCATGCATGCCGCCCATGCCTCCCAGGATGTCGGCGAAGCCAAGACCGGCATCCTTGTTGCCTGACCGATCAAGCGAAAGACGCCCGCTGAGGGCCAATAAGGGGACGTAAGGCATGACGACGCAGAATGACGGAGTGCCTCAGCGGCACCCCAGCCTGTTCGAGCCGGCGACGCTGGCGCTGATCGCGATCCTCTGCGTCTTCGGCGCGATCATCGGGATGCAGCTGCTGGTATCGCTCGGCATCACAGCCAACACCTCGCTGATCGGCGCGCTCGCCGCCATGGCTCTGGCGCGCGTGCCGCTCGCGATCTTCGCGCGCTATCGCTCGATCCACGTCCAGAACCTGGCCCAGAGCGCGATCTCCTCGGCCACCTTCGGCGCCGCGAACAGCTTGCTCCTGCCGGTCGGCATCCCCTGGCTGCTCGGCCGGCCGGACCTCGTCCTGCCGATGCTGGCCGGCGCCTTCTTCGCCATGCTGCTCGACGGCTACCTGCTCTACCGGATGTTCGATTCCCGCGTCTTCCCGGCAACCGGCGCCTGGCCGCCGGGCGTCGCCGCCGCCGAGGCGATCAAGGCCGGCGACGAGGGCGGGCGCAAGGCGGTGCTGATGGGCGTCGGCTTCGTCACGGCGATCCTCGTCGGCTTCGTCAAGGTGCCGCTGGCCTGGATCGGCTTCGCCGGCTCGGCGGCGATGTCGAGCATTCCGATGTCGGCCTTCGGCGTCGCCTTCATCGGCAACATCTGGGCGCTGGCTATGTTCGGCGTCGGTCTGTTGCTGCGTGGCTATTCCAGCCCGATCTTCGGCGGCCCGCTCTTCGAGACGATCATCCCCAAGGGCGACCTGATGGCCGCCTATATCCCGCACGGCTTCATGATCGGCGCCGGCCTCGTCGCACTGCTCCAGGTCGGCCTCCTGCTCTTCCGCCGCAATGAGGCGCAGAGGCAGGCCGAAGCCGCCTCCGGCACCACCGATGCCGAAGTGAAGCGCGCGCTCGGGCTCGGCACCATCGGCTATCTCGTCATCGCCGTCTTCCTTGCTCTGGTCGGTGGACTCATGACCGACATGTCGATCGGCATGCTGATCCTGTTCGTGCTCTACGCCGCCTTCGCGGCCTATGTGCACGAATTGATCGTCGGCCTCGCCGCCATGCATTCCGGCTGGTTCCCGGCCTTCGCGGTGGCGCTGATCACCCTGATCATCGGCATGCTGCTCGGCTTCCCGATGCCGGCGCTGGCGCTGCTCGTCGGCTTTTCGGCCGCGACCGGCCCCGCCTTCGCCGACATGGGCTACGACCTCAAGGCCGGCTATCTCCTGCGCGGCAACGGCGTCGATCCCGCCTTCGAGCGCGAAGGCCGCCGCCAGCAGCTCTTCGCCGCGATGTTCGCCTTCGTCATCGCCGGCGCGGTCGTGCTGGTCTCCTACCAGTCCTTCTTCGACCGGAACCTCGTCGCCCCCGTCGACAAGGTCTATGCCGCGACGATCAAGGCCGGCGTCGCGCCCGGCGTCGCCTGGCAGCTCTTCCTCTGGGCGATCCCCGGCGCGATCCTGCAACTCATAGGCGGGCCGAAGCGCCAGATCGGCGTGCTCTTTGCCACCGGCCTCCTGATCAACTTCCCGATGGCGGGCTGGGCGGTGCTGGCCGGCATCCTCTGCCGGCTGGTCTGGGAGAAGTTGCGCGGCGCCGATGGCGACGGCGACATGGAGGTCTTCGCCGCAGGCGTCATCGCCGGCGATGCGATCTTCTCCTTCTTCGACTCCGTCCTGAAGAACTTCAACAAGCCATGAGGGCTTAAGGCTCGGGCCGGCACCGGCCCGAGCCGCTTCACATCCGGAAGGAAGCGCCATGGCCAAGCTCGGCACCCTCACCATCGGCCAGGCGCCGCGCGCCGACATCACGCCGATCCTCGATGCCGTGCTGGGCTCGGAGCTGCCGCGCCACCATGCCGGCGTGCTCGACGGCCTGTCGCGCGCGGAGATCGACCGCGACTTCGCGCCCGAGCCGGACGGCGCGCTCCTGATCACCAGGCTGCTCGACGGAACCGCGGTGGTCATCGACCGCGAGCGTACCGAGCAGGCGGCGCAGGCCAAGCTCCGCGCGCTCGAAGCCACCGGCTGCAGCACGATCCTGATGCTCTGCACCGGCCATTTCGTCAGCCTGCGCACGGAGCGCGCCCGGCTGATCGAGCCGGACCGCATCCTGCCGCCGACGGTCGCGGCACTGGTCCAGGATGCCCAGCTCGGCATCATCGTGCCGCTCGCCGAGCAGATCGCCTCGGAGGCCGGGAAATGGGCGCCGCTCGCCCGCGCACCGATCTATGCCGCCGCCTCGCCCTATTGCGGCGGCGGCCTGACGGTCGCGGAGGCCGCCGAAGCCCTCGCCGAGCGCGGCGCCAACATCCTGCTGATGGACTGCATGGGCTTCGTCGAGCAGCATCGCCAGGAGGCGGCCGCAGCTGGCCTCCCGGTCATCCTGTCGAACGCGCTGATCGCCAAGATCGTCTCGGAAGTGGTGTGATCGTCCCCAAGCCTGCTGAGCTCTCACGGAAAAACGCTGTCATCCCGGGCTTGACCCGGGATCCATTCCGGAGCCTATCCGAAAGAGGTTCCGGAATGGGTCCCGGGTCTTCGCTTCGCTACGCCCGGGACGACTCGCGTTGAATAACATAGCGCGCGCCCTACCCCTTCGCCGAGGGCGGCGTGCCGTGGGTGTGAAAACTCTCGATCGTCTTCAGCCCCCAGGCCTGGCCCTTCTTCCGCTCCTCTTCCGTCCAGGTCACCGTCTGCCAGTCCGGATCGAGGATCAGGCGCGCGCCGGCATTGGCGATCTCGACGCGGTTTCCGGCGGGTTCGTAGACATAGAGGAAGAAGGTTTGCTGCACCGCGTGCTTGTGCGGCCCGGTCTCGATGAAGACGCCGTTCTCGAGGAAGAGATCGGCCGCCTCCAATATGTGCTCGCGCTGGTCGACGGCATAGGTGACATGGTGGAAGCGCCCGCGCGCCGGGGTGTGGTCGCGGGTATAGGCGATGTCGTAGCTCTTGTTGTTGACGGTGAACCAGCAGCCGCCGACCTCGCCTGAGTCGAGCACGATCTGCTCGGTCACCCGGCTGCCCAGCGCCTTCGGCATGAAATCGCGGATCGCCGCGACGTCCTGCGCCAGCAGGTTGAGATGGTCGAGCCGGCGCACGGCACAGCCCCGGCCATGGTTGCGCTGCGCCTGGTTCTTCAGGGCCGGCCGTTCCTTTTCAGGAGCGGCATACTTATTGGTCTCGAAATAGATCTCAAAGACATGATCGTCCGGATCACGGAAGCGATAGGCCCGGCCATGGCCGAGATCGCCCTCGCTCCAGCCGATGCCGCAGCCCATCGCCTCGATCGCCGCGACGCGGCGCAGGAGCGCCGCCTCGCTTGAGGCGCGATAGCCGATATGGCCGACGCCGGTGGTCTTCGCCGCGGTGAGCTTCAGCGTGTGGAATTCGTAATCGTCCCAGGCACGCAGGTAGACGCTGTCGCCCTCGCGCCCGCTCTCCGTCAGCCCGAAGATCTCGACGAAGAAGTCGAGGCTCTCCTGCGGCTTGTTGGTGAAGAGCTCGACATGGCCGAGATGGGCGATGTCGAAGCAGGGCTCGCTGCTCATCCCCAGACTTCCTTGGCAACTTCCAGGATGCGCGAGAGCTTGGCCCATTGCTCGTCCTCGGCCAGGACATTGCCTTCCTCGGTCGAGGCGAAGCCGCATTGCGGCGACAGGCAAAGCTGCTCGAGCGGCGCGTATTTGGACGCTGCCTCGATCCGGCGCTTCAGATTGTCCTTGCTTTCGATCTCGCCGAACTTCGAGGTCACCAGCCCGAGCACGACCTGCTTGTCCCCCTTGGGCAGGAAGCGCAGCGGCTCGAAGCCACCGGAGCGGTCATCGTCCCACTCCATGAAATAGCCGTCGACATTGATCTCGTTGAAGACCATCTCGGCAACCGGCTCGTAGCCGCCAGAGGCGATGAAGGTCGACTTGAAATTGCCGCGGCAGGTATGGGTGGTGATCTGCATGTCGGCGGGCTTGGCCTTCAGCGCCGCGTTGAGCACGTCGCGATAGATGAAGACCAGCTGTTCCGGGTCGTCGCCGCGCTCGGCCAGCATCTTGCGCTGCTCGGGATCGCAGAAATAGGACAGGCTGGTATCGTCGAGCTGCAGATAGCGGCAGCCGGCATCGTAGAAGGCCTTGATCGCCTTGGCGTAGACCTTGCCGAGATCCTCGTAATAGTCCTCGATCCGCAGATAGGCACTCGGATCGATCGCCTTCCGGCCGCCGCGATAGTGCAGCATGGACGGGCTCGGGATCGTCATCTTCGACACCCGGCTGGTCGTCGAGGCGAGGAACTTGAAATGGGCCAGATGCGGATGATCGTCCGGGAAGTCGAGCTTGCCGGTGACGCGGACGGCATGGCCCTTGGTGGTGACGCCCTTGAACTGGATGCCTGAATCGGTCTCGAAGCTGGTGACGCCGGAGAGTCCGTCGAGGAAGTCGAAATGCCAGAAGGCGCGGCGGAACTCGCCATCGGTCACCGCCTGCAGGCCGACCTCCTCCTGCTTGCGCACGAGCTTCCTGATTTCCTCGTCCTCGATCGCGGTCAGTTCGGCCTGATCGATCTCACCGGCCGCGAGCTTGGCGCGGGCGTCCTTGACCGGCGCGCTGCGCAGCAGGCTGCCGACCATGTCGCCCCGGAACGGCGGCTTCTGTCTCTGGCTCATGGCGTTTCCTTTCACTGGTTCTGTCGTTGGTTCAGGCGGCTGCGAGGCCGAGATGGCGCTCCAGCCGTGACGGGTCGGCGAGGAGCTCGGCGCTCCCCGCGGCGAGGACGACGCGGCCGCGCTCGAGCACGATCGCCTCGTCGGTGAGCTCGAGGATCTTGCGGGCGTGCTGCTCGATCACGATCGCCGAGAGCCCCTCATCGCGGACGAGCCGCTTCAGTGCGCGCAGCAATTCCTCGACGATGATCGGCGCCAGCCCCTCGGTCGGCTCGTCCAGGAGCAGCAGCTTCGGATTGAGCATCAATGCCCGGCCGATCGCCAGCATCTGCTGCTCGCCGCCGGAGAGCTGGTTGCCGAGATTTGCCTTGCGCTCGGCGAGGCGCGGGAACATCGAAAAGACGCGCTCGGTCGTCCAGGCGCCCGGCGTCGCGACGGCAGTCAGGTTCTCCAGCACGGTCAGCGACTTGAAGATGTTGCGCTCCTGCGGCACCCAGCCGATGCCGGCATGGGCACGCTGCTCGGGCGTCGCCGTGGTGAGATCGCGCCCTGCAAGCACAATCCGACCGCCGCGGCGGCGGGTGACGCCGATGATGCTGTTGACCAGGGTGGTCTTGCCGACGCCATTGCGGCCGAGCAGCGCCAGCGAGCGCCCCTCGGCGAGCGAAAGATCGATGTCGAACAGCACCTGGGCCTCGCCATAGCCGGCACTGAGGCGTTCGACTTCGAGGAGCTCAGCCATGGCTATGCTCCCCGAGATAGGCGGCGCGAACGGCCGGATCATTGGCGATCTCGCTCGGCGTGCCGTCGGCGAGCAGGCGGCCATTGACCAGCACCGTGATGCGCGTCGCGAAGCGGAAGACGAGGTCCATGTCGTGCTCGATCAGCAGGACCGAGACGTCCTCCGGCAGTCCGGCGACCATCGCCATCAGCTCGCGCCGCTCGGCCTCGGGCACGCCCGCCGCCGGTTCGTCGAGCAGCAGCACGCTCGGCTTGGCGGCGAAGGCGGCGGCGATCTCGATCTGCCTTTGCTTGCCATAGGGCAAGGTCGCGATCCGCTCGTCCATGATGTCGTCGAGCCTGAAGCGGGCGAGGATCTCGGCCGTCTCGGCGACGAGTTCCTTGTCCCTGTCGAGAGCACGCAGGGGCTGCCGGCCGCGGCCGAGCCGCTCGGAGGTGACGAGCGCGATCATCTCGACAGGCGTCATCGTGGCAAAGAGCTGGTTGATCTGGAAGGTCCGCGCCAGCCCGCGCCCGACCCGCGCCTCGCGGGGCAGCGTGGTGATGTCCTCGCCCATCAATTCGACCCGGCCGGAACTCGGGCGCAGCACCCCGGTCAACTGGTTGACGAAGGTGGTCTTGCCGGCGCCGTTGGGACCGATCAGCGCGTGGCGCGCGCCTTTTGCCAGCGTGAAGTCGACATGGTCGGTCGCGGTGATGCCGCCGAAGCTCTTGCAGAGGTCGAAGGTCTGGAGCGCCACGCTCATGTCGGCGCCCTCCGGCCGAGGCGCGCGACCCGGCCGACAACCGCCTTGATCCCGCCATGGATCAGTTCGCGGCCGCCGAGGACGAAGAGCACAAGGAACAGCCCGATCCAGAACATCCAGTATTGCGGCGTGAAGCTCGCGATCACGTCCTGCAGCAGCTTGAAGGCAACCGCGCCGATCAGCCCGCCATAGAGATAGCCGGCGCCGCCGATGATCAGCACCAGCATCAGGTCGGCCGAGCGATGGAAGGCGAGCACGTCGAGCGAGACGAATTGCGTGGTCTGGGCGAGCAGCGCCCCCGCCGCCCCGGCATAGGCGGCCGCGAGCGTATAGACCGCGACGAGCCGCCAGTGCAGCGGCACGCCCGAGGCGGAAGCGCGCAGCGGGTTGTCGCGGATCGCCCGCAGCGAGAGGCCGAAGGGCGAGCCGACGATGCGGCGCGCCAGCACGAACAGCACGAACAGCACGGTGAGCGAATAGAGATAGGCGACGCTGCCGAAGATATCGAACTCGAACAGGCCGAGCACCGGCCCCATCATGATGCCCTGCAACCCGTCGGCGCCGCCTGTGAGCCAGCCGAGCGAGTTCGCCAGTTCCCCCAGGATCAGCGCGACGCCGAGCGTCACCATCAGGCGTGTCAGGTCGCTGCCGCGCAGGATCAGCGGACTGCTGATCAGCCCGAGCAGGCCGGCGGCTCCCATGCCGACCGCGAGCCCCGCCAGCGGATCGGCGCTCGCGTGCTTGGCGAAGAGCCCGGCCGCATAGGCGCCGAAGCCGAAGAAGGCGGCATGCCCCAGCGAGACGATACCGGCATAGCCAAGGATCAGGTCGAGCGAGAGCGCGAACAGCCCGAGGATCGCGATCTCGTTGAGGATCAGGAGCTGGCGTGGCAGCAGGAAGAAGGCCGCCAGCGCCAGGACCCAGAACACGATCTCGGCCGGATGCCAGCGCCGTGCGCCATAGAGCGAGCGCCGGACGCGCGCCTCGATGCTGTCGGCCTTCATGCCCGGCTCCTCGCGAAGAGCCCGTGCGGCCTTGTGATCAGCAGGACGACCATCAGCGCGTAGATGATGAAGGCGCCGAGCTGCGGCACGAGATACTTGCCGGCGACATCGGCGACCCCGAGCAGCATCGCCGCGAAGAACGGGCCGGAGATGGTCGAGGTCCCGCCGACGGTCACGACGATCAAGAAGTAGATCATGAACTTCAGCGGGAAGGTCGGATCGAGCCCCATCAATTCAATGCCGAGCGCGCCGCCGAGGCCAGCAAGACCGGAACCGAAGGCGAAGGTCAGGGCGAACAGCCGGTTGACGGGGATGCCGAGGCCGCGCGCCACCCTGGCGTCGTCCACGGCGGCGCGCAGCCGGCTGCCGAAGCGTGTGCGGGTGAAGCCCCATTGCATGGCGAAGGCGAGCGCGCCGCAGAGCAGGATGATGAAGAGCCGGTAGCGGCCGACGCCGATGCCGGCGAGATCGAAGCGCCCGCTCAGCCAGGCCGGCAACTGCACGAATTGCTGGCTCGAGCCCATCAGGTAGTCGGCACCGGCGACGGCCATGAACACCAGCCCGATCGAGAACATCACCTGGTCGAGATGGCTCTTGGCGTACATCGGCCGGTAGACCAGCCGCTCCAGCAGCAAGCCCGCGAGCGCAGCGGCGAGGAAGGCCGCCGGCAGCGCCCACAGGAACGGCAGGCCGAGCCGCTGCATCGCCAGCACGGTGACATAGCCGCCGAACATGGCAAAGGCGCCGTGGGCGAGGTTGACGAAGTTCATCAACCCCATGGTCACGGACAGCCCGCAGGCCAGCACGAACAGGATCATGCCGTAGGCGACGCCGTCGAACAGGATGGTGAGCACGTCGAGTCCGCCCTGCCAGGCTTATTTCTTGGCCTTGGTTGGGTCCTTGACGTTCGGGATCGTCTCGAACTCCTGATTGTAGAGCTCGCCGTTCACGCGCTCGACCTTGCGGATGTAGACGTTCTGGATGATGTCGCGGGTCTCGGGATCGATCGAGATCGGCCCGCGCGGGCTCGTCCAGCTCATCCCCTTCATCGCGTCGACCAGCGCCTGCCCGCCCTCGCCCTTGGTCTTCTTCAGTCCCTCATAGAGCGCGTGCATGCCGTCATAGCCGCCGACCGCCATGAAGTTCGGGCGCAGGCCCGGATTGGCCTTCTTGAAGCCCTCGACAAAGGCCTTGTTCTCGGGGCTGTCATGCGAGGCGGAATAGTGCTGGGCGGTGATGACGCCGAGCGCGACATCGCCCATGCCGTTGAGAATGTCGTCATCGGTCAGATCGCCGGTGCCGATCAGCTTGATCCCGCTCTTGTCGAGGCCGCGCTCGACGAACTGCTTCATAAACTGGGCTCCGACGCCGGATGGCACGAACACCAGCAGCGCTTCGGGCTTGGCGTCGGCGACGCGCTGCAGGAAGGGTGAGAAATCGGGGTTCTGCAGGGGCACGCGGATGTTCTCGACCTGGCCGCCGCCGGCCTTGAACGCCTCCGAGAACGAGCTCTCGACGTCATGGCCCGGGCCGAAGTCGGAGACGATGGTGATGACGCGCTTGGTGCCCTGCTTGGCGATCCAGGTCCCGAACGGCGCGGCGATCTGCGGCACGACCTGGCTGGTGCGCACGATGAAGGGCGAGCGCTCGGTGATGATCGCGGTCGCCGCCGCCATCACCACCATTGGCGTCTTCGCCTGCGTCGCCAGCGGCGCGGTCGCGAGCGCCAGCGGCGTCAGGCCGAAGCCGGCGATCGCGGTGACCTTGTCGTTGACGATCAGCTCCTGCGCGATGCGGCGGGTGACGTCGGCCGTGCCGGTGTCGTCCTTGACGATGAGCTCGACCTTCTTGCCGGCGACGGTCGCGCCCTTCTCCTGGATATAGAGATTGGCCGCCGCGGCGATCTGCCGTCCGGTCGAGGCGAAGGGGCCGGTCATCGGCAGGATCAGGCCGATCTTGACCGCGTCCTGCGCCAGAGCCGCGCCGCTGACCGAGGCGGCCAGAGCCAGGCCGAGCATTCCTTTAAGAACCGTCCTGCGAATGGTCATGTCGTTCCTCCCGAGTGTTTGGCCAATCCCCTTGCCGGGGCTTTCGTTGGATTAGTCGCCGTCATCGTCGCGATAGACGAGGCCCGCTTTGGCGAGGCCGTCGCGCATAGCGTACATGTCCAGGCCGAGTTCGCCAGCAGCCAGGCGTCTACGCTTTTCGTCTTCATTGGCCTCGCGCTTGCGGCCGGCGGCGGCGACCGCCTCGGCATCGCGCCTGGGCACGACAACAACCCCGTCGTCATCGGCGACGATCACGTCGCCGGGATGGATCAGCGCCCCGGCGCAGACCACCGGAACGTTGACGCTCCCCAGCGTCGCCTTGACCGTGCCCTTGGCCGAGATCGCTCGCGACCAGACCGGAAAGCCCATCTCGGTCAGCGTCCGAACATCGCGGACGCCGGCATCGATGACGAGGCCGACGCCGCCCCGCGCCTTCAGCGATGTCGCCAGCAGGTCGCCGAACATCCCGTCGGTATTGTCGGTCGTGCAGGCGACGACGAGCACGTCGCCGGGCTGCACCTGCTCGATCGCGACATGGATCATCCAGTTGTCGCCGGGCTGGGCCAGCACCGTCACCGCCCCACCGGCGATCTGCGCGCCGGCATAGATCGGCCGCATATAGGGCTTCAGCAGCCCACTCCGGCCCATCGCCTCATGGATGGTGGAGACGCCGAGCGCGGCGAGATCGGCGATCGCCGCGGCGGGCGCACGCTTGCTGGTGCGGATGACGACGGGATTCATGCCAGCGTCTCCAGCGCTTCCGGGAAGAGGCGCTGATAGGCCTCGCCATAGGTCATCGCCTTGCCGGAGTTGCGGCCGCCCTGCATGCCGCGGTTGAGCGCGACGCGGGTGTAGTATTCCCAGAGGTGCTTTTGCGCCGCGAGGATCTCGAACGCCTTGCGCTTCTGCTCCCAGACCTCGTCGATGTTGAGGATGACGTTCGGCTTGAAATTGCACTGCTCGGGCTGGTGCGGCTCGAACAGGAAAACCGGCGGGGCGGCATAGGCGCGGCTGGGATCGGGCTTGTGGCCGGCCGCCTGTGCGATGATGCGTGCTTCCTGGGCGAAGCGCGTCGCCTCGGGATGGTCGACATTATAGGGGTCTTCGAGCGCATGGGTCAGCACGAAGCTCGGATTGAGTCCGTGGAAGATGTCGATCGCTCGGTCGAGCATCTCCGGTGTTGTCCGCAGCGGATAATCGCCGGCATCCATGAACTCGATCTCGGCGCCGAGCGCTGCCGCAGCAGCTTCCGCCTCTTCGCGGCGCTGCGCCTTGACTTCCGCCATCTGCACGCCCGCCTTCTTCCAGGCAAACTGGCTCTCGCCGCGCTCGCCATAGGACAGACAGAGGATCTTGACGCGCATGCCGCGCCCGGCGTGCAGCGCGATAGCTCCGCCGGCGCGCCAGACGAAATCGCCGGGATGGGCTGTTATCACCAGGCCTGTCTTCTGGGCGCTCATGGCATGCGCTCCTCTTGCACTCTATCGGCCGGCACGAAGGCCTGCCCTGCCATCAGGATGCGGGCGGTGCGCAGCAGCCCGGCCCGCTCGACCACCGGCTGCTCTGCGGTTCCACCGACCGTCAGCGTCACCGTGAACTCGCCGGTCGAATGCTCGACCGAAAGCGCCCGCTCGCGTCCCTCCGGCATCACGACGACCGAAGCCGCAGGCGAGCCCGGCAAGACGGCGGCGGTGGCGACCGTCACGGCTGCGAAGACGCCGATCGAGGCATGGCATTCATGCGGGATGAAACTGCGGGTCGAGATCGCCCCGCCGGCCTGCGGCGGCGCGACCAGCGCGATCTTCGGCACGACCTTCCTGGCGACGTCGCCGAGATTCATCAGCGGCCCGGCAGCGAGGCGGATGGCCTCGATCCGGGCCTTGAGCTCGGCATCCTCGTTGAGCTGGTCGCGCGGCTCGTAGCCGGTGCGCCCGACATCGGCCGCCCGCATCACGATTACCGGCATGCCGTTGTCGATCAGGGTGCAGGGCACGCCCTCGATCACGTCGACGACATTGCCGGTCGGCAAGAGCGCGCCGCAGACCGAGCCCTCGGCATCGAGAAAGCCGATATCGATCGGCGCCGAGGTTCCCGGCACGCCGTCGATGCGCGCTGCACCCTCGGCGCTCGCCTGCCCGTCCGGCGTATCCATGGTCAGGTCGGCGATCGTGCCGGTGTTGATCGTCCGGACCCGGACGGTGGTTCGCGGGCCGCTCGCCTTGACCAGTCCGCGTGCCAGTGCGAACGGCCCGATCCCGGCGAGGATATTGCCGCAGTTCGGGGTGGTATCGACCGAAGCCGTCTCGATACCGACCTGCGCGAACAGGAAGTCGATGTCGCATCCCGGCTCGTCCGAGGGCGAGACGATCGCGACCTTACTGGTCAGGGGATGGGCGCCGCCGAGCCCGTCGACCTGGCGCTTGTCGGGCGAGCCCATCACCGCAAGGAGGACAGCGTCGCGTGCGGCGATATCGGCCGGCAGATCATCGCGCAGGAAATAGGCGCCCTTGGAGGTGCCGCCGCGGATCAGCATGCAGGGGACGGCGAGCTGGCCCATCGCTCACTCCGCCGCCTTGATGCCGGAACGGGTGATGACCTCGCGCCAGAGCTCGAGTTCCGAGCCGATCAGCTTGCCGAAGCCTTCCGGCGTCTCAGGCCGGGCGATGGCACCGTCCTTGGCCAGCGCCGCGGCGAAATCCGGCTGGCCGAGCAGCGCGTTGATCTCGCGGCTAAGCCGCTCGACGACGGGACGTGGCGTGCGCGCCGGCGTCACGATCCCGTACCATTGCACCGCCTCGAAACCCGGCAGGCCGCTCTCGGACAGCGTCGGCAGGTCAGGCGCGAAGCCGACGCGCTCGCGCGCCGCGACGCCGAGCACCCTGAGCTGACCACCTTCCGCCAAGGGTAGAACCGCCGGCCCGCCCGTCAGCGTGAACTGGATGTTGCCGGCGACGAGATCGTTCACCGAAGGCGCCGTGCCGCGATAGGGCACATGCGTCGCCTCGATGCCGGCGCGATGGCAGAAATAGGCGGTGGCGATATGGGCGGCGCTGCCCTGCCCGCCCGACGAGTAGTTCAGCTTGCCGGGGTTCGCCTTGGCATAGGCGATGAAGTCGGCGAGCGTCTTGGCCGGCAGCTTCGGATTGATCGCCAGGATGTTCGGCAGCATGGCGACGAGCGCCACCGGCTGGAAATCCTTGACCGGGTCATAGGGCACGTTCGGGTAGAGCGAGGGCGCGAAGGCGAGCGTGCCGATATGGCCCATCATCAGCGTGTGCCCATCGGGATCGGATTTGGCGACCTGCCCCGAGGCCGTCATGCCGCCGGCGCCCGGCCGGTTCTCGATCACAAAGCCCTTGCCTGGAATGCTGCGCTCGAGCTTGCTGGCGATCAGTCGCGCCAGCACGTCGGTGCTGCCGCCGGGTGTGAACGGCACGACGATCCGGATCAGCTGGCTCGGCCACTCCGGCTGGGCGCGCACCGACGTAAGCCCGGCGAAGCCAGTGAGCCCTATGCCGGCAAGGACGGAGCGACGATCCAGCATCATCGCGTCCCCTCCTTTCGCCGAGCCCCGCGCAGCTGCGCGTCGGCGACCGCCTGGGCAACGCCGGGATGCAGCCCCGCCGCAGCCAGCATCTCCGCCGCCTCGCGCATCTCGGCCGAGCGGCGCACGCCATGGGTGGCGACGCGCTCGCGCATGTCGGCGGCGAGCGCATGGAAATCGATCGACGGGAAGGTCGCGTTGAGGCTGGCGAAGACTGGGTCCTTGACGTCCCAGGCCTCGCAGGCGGCGGCGCAGTCGACCATCAGCGCCTCCAGCCCCTTGATCACGATCGAGCGGCAGAGTTTCATCGCCGAGGCCCGGCCATAGACCTCCGAGACCGGCGTCAGGTTCATGCCGAGCTCATTCAGAGCCTCGGACGCAGCCTGCGCCTGCGGCCCTCCGGAAAGGATCGCCACCTTGAGGCCAGGCTTCAGCACCGGCGCCATCACCGCGGCCTCGAGATAGTCGGCACCACTTGCGGTCACCGCCTGCGCCGCCCGCTGCTTGGTCGAGGGCGCGGCCGAATTGACATCGACGAAGACCTGGCCCGGTTTCAGCCAGACCGCAGCTTCGGTAGCCACCGCCTCGGCGCGGTCGGCAGTAACGGCCGAGAAGACGAAGGTTGCGTTTGAGCAGGCCTCCTGCGCCGAGGGTGCGCGGACGACGCCGAGTTCCTGCGCCGCCGCTTCAAGGCGGGCGCCGGCGTCGCTACCGAAGAGCAGGTCATAGGCGCGGATGGCGACGCCGTCATTGGCCAGCAGGCCGCGCGAGAAGGTCTGGCCGACCTCGCCGAAGCCGATGAAGGCGATCGCCGTCGTGTTGGCGCCTGCCATTGCTGGCTTCTCCTCGCGCGTTTCATCCCGCCGCGAGGGTCGGCCAAAGCCATTCTGCCATCAAATGATAAGAATGCAGCGATTGATTACTTTTCTTCATCTCGTCGCGGCACGACGCTGCGCTTCAGCGCCTGGCTCAAGAGCGTGATCAGGTCACGCGTCACCGGGCGCAGCGGCACCGATTTGCGCGTGATGATGCCGAGCGTGCGGGTCACAGCCGGGGAGCGCAGCGGGATCGCGACGAGCTCGCCGGCATCGACGATATCGAGCGAAAGCTGCGGCACCACCGCGTAGCCGATGCCCGAGCGCACCAGGCTGACCGCGGTGACGACGCGCTGGACCTCGTAGCGCCAGGTCAGGCTCTCGCGCCTGGCGCCGAGCGCATCGTCGATCAGGATGCGGTTGCCGGTCTCGGCGCTGATCCGCACCAGCGGCTCGTCCTGCAATTGCGCCCAGGTCAGCGACGCCTCCTGCGCCAGCGGCATCGAGCGATGGCTGACCAGCACGAACGGCTCCTTGACGACCGGCTTCAGCTCGAGGTCCCAGCGATTGGCGGCGACGATGGTGACGCCGAACTCGGCCTCGCCCGACTGGACCTTGTCGGCGATCTCGGACGCCGAGTTGTCGTGGATGCGGACGCCGACACCGGGATGGCGCGCGGCGAAAGCTGCGATCACTGCCGGCATGCAATGGGCCGCGACCGTCGGCAGGCAGCCGAGCGAAACCTGCTCGTCGCCCTCGCGCAGGTCGACCCTGACCTCGTTGATGGCGAAGCCAAGGTCCTCGAAGATGCGCCGCGCCCGCGGCAGCAGGGTGGTGCCGGCCGCGGTCAGCGAGACCTGCCGCGTCGTGCGCAGGAAGAGCGGCGTTCCCAGCGATTCCTCGAGCTTGCGGATGCGGTGGCTGAGCGCCGTCTGCGACAGGTTGAGATGCGAGGCGGCGGCGCGGAAGCTGCCGCGCTCTGCGATGCTGACGAAGGCCTGCAGCCCGAGAACGTCCACCCTCATCGGATCGCACGCTCCTGTCCGGCGATGAGATCGGCAAGCCGGACCAGCTCGGCCAGCGTCGCGGCGCCCATCTTCCGCATCACCTGGCCGCGATGCACCTTCACGGTCACCTCGCTCAGGCCGAGATCGGCGGCAATCTGCTTGTTGAGGCGCCCCTGCGCGACGAAGGCGAGAACCTCCTTCTCCCGCACCGTCAGCGTCGCGAAGCGCTCTTTCAGCTCGGCAAGCGCCGTCTCGTCCTTGCGCCTCGCCTCGTCCTTCCCGATCGCCACACGCACCGCATCCAGCAGGTCCTGCTCGCGGAACGGCTTCAGCAGGAACTCGACTGCCCCAAGCTTGATCGCCCGCACCGCCATCGGCACGTCGCCATGGCCGGTGAGGAAAACGATCGGGATCGGATCGTTCAGCGTGGCCAGCTCGGCCTGGAAATCCATGCCGCTCGGGCCTGGCATCCGGACGTCGAGGACGAGACAGGACGGCGTGTCGGGACGCCGGACCAGCGCGAACTCCCGCACCGAGGCAAAAACCGAGACCGCATAGCCGACCGAGCGGAGCAGGCTGTCGAGCCCCTCGCGGACCGAGACATCGTCGTCGACGACGAAGACGGTGGCCGGCTTATCCATGGCGTTCGTCCGATTCTGTGCCCGCCACCGGCAAGGTGAAGCCGAAGACCATGCCACGGGGATGATTGACGGCGGCGTAGACCTTCCCGCCATGCGCCTCGACGATCGAGCGGCTGATCGCGAGGCCCATGCCCATCCCACCCGGCTTGGTCGAGTGGAAGGCCTCGAACACCTGCTCGATCGCCGCCGGCGCCAGGCTGACGCCGGTGTCGCGGACGCTCACCGTGATCGCGCGGCCGTCGCTGGCAGCGCCGACCAGCAGGTCGCGCGGCCCGGTCTCCAGGCCGCCCATCGCCTCGGCCGCGTTGATCACCAGGTTGAGCACGACCTGCTGGAGCTGAACCTTGTCGCCCAGCGGCTGCGGCAGGTCATCGGCCAGATCGGTCTGGAGCATCACGCGGCGCCTGCGCAATTCGCCGCGGGTCAGGGCCAGAACCTCCTCGATCAACGCGACCATATCGAGCCGGTCACGCGAAGGCGGAGCCTTGGCCACGAGGTTGCGTACGCGCCCGATCACCTCGCCGGCGCGATCGGCATCGGCGACGACGCGCTGCAGGGCCCGCTTGGCCTCGCCGGTATCGGGGGGTGTCGCCGCGAGCCAGCGCAGGGCGGCATGGCCGCTGGCGGCGATCCCGGCCAACGGCTGGCTGACCTCATGCGCGATCGAGGCGGCCAGCTCGCCCATGGTGGTGACGCGCGCCATATGGGCCAGCTCGGCCTGTGTCTGGCGGATGCGCGCCTCCGCCTCCCCGATCCGCAAGGCCAGATAGGTGGTCGCGCCGATGGCGATCAAGCTCAGGGCTCCGTTCGCCAGGCCGGTCTCCTGGATTCCGCGCGGCGTCAGCAGATAGCTCAGCACCGTCATAACGGCGCTGCCGGCGCCGAACGAGACGACGACCGCCGGCCCGTCGAACCTGACCGAGATCAGGATCACCGCGACATAGAGGACGGCGACCGCAATCTCCAGGCTGGTGAAGGTGTCGGCCAAGAAGATCGCGGCCATCGCCGCGATCAGGCCGAGCCAGAGCCATGGTCTTTCGATGCGCATGCGCTCGCGATCGCGCATCATGCGTTAGCCCTTCGCCTGCTCATCCGGTCGCCAGCCCCGACAAGACAGATGGCCGAGCGCTCTGTCCAGCCCGTGTATCAGCTCGGATTGTCCAGCGTGAACAGGTCGGCATCCTCGTCATAGGCGAAGTATTCGCCATAGCGGGCCCAGTTCGTCACCGCCTTCAGCGTCATCGCGGCATAGTCCTCCGACATGTGGTCTTCGAGCTCGTCGCGGAAGCGTGGCGCCGGCGCCCTGTGGCTGGAGCGCTCGTCGAGCACCCGCCGGATATGGGCGGCGAGCGGCACATAGGCCGCGAGCTGCTGGGCGAAGAGGCGCTTGCGTCCGTCGACATCGGCGTCGGCGAAGCGCAAGCCCGCGGCGGTCAGCCTGATGTCGCCGCCTTCGAGATCGGCGAAACGCAGCAGCTGCAGCGTCTCGGCCACCGGGAAGAGATCGTCGATCTCCAGGTGCAGTTCGGCTGCGAGCGGCGGCAGGTCGGCCTCCCCCCTGTAGGCCGCGCCCGCGATCGTCTCGATCAGCCCGGCCATCAGATTCGTCGAGACCCGCGGCAGCGCCATGGCGATGCCGGTGCCGGGAAAGAAGCCGTCACGTGCCGGCGCGCCGGCCTTCGCGGTCATGCGGGCATAGATGTCCTCGACCAAGGTGCGGAAGGCGGGATCGAGACGGTCGCGAGGCTGCGGCAGCTCGACCTTCAGCTCGGCGATGACGCGGCCCGGATTGGAGCCGAAGATCAGGATGCGGTCGCACATCAGCACCGCCTCCTCGATATTGTGCGTCACCATCAGGATCGCCTCGATCGGCATCCGCCCCTCGCACCAGAGATCGAGCAGATCGGTGCGCAGCGTCTCGGCGGTGAGGACGTCGAGCGCCGAGAACGGCTCGTCCATCAGCAGAACCTTGGGGTGCACGACCAAAGCGCGGGCGAGCCCGACACGCTGGCGCATGCCGCCGGAGAGCTCCTTCGGATAGGCGCTCTCGAAGCCGTCGAGGCCGATCAGGTCGATGGCGGCGAGCGCGCGCTTGCGCCGTTCGGCCGGCGCGACGCCCTGCGCCTCCAGGCCGAGCTCGACATTCTCCAGCACGCTCAGCCAGGGGAACAGCGCAAAGCTCTGGAACACCACGGCGACGCCCGAGCTCGGCCCGGTCACGGTCCGACCCTCGAAGGTGACGGTGCCACCGCTCGGCTGGATCAGTCCCGCGATCGCCCGCAGCAGCGTCGACTTGCCCGAGCCCGAGCGGCCGAGCAGGCCGACGATCTCGCCAGGCCGAAGCTCGACATCGACCTTGTCGAGCACGACGAGCGAGCCGGCCGCGCCCTTGTCATAGCTCTGGCAGACCTCTTTGGCACTGACGAGCGGAGTGGCATTCCCGGCCTTGAAATCGCGGGTCGCGATGATCTCGTTCATGGCGGCATCCTCCTGCGGAAAGGTTCAGTCGAGGCGCATCCGGCGTTCCGCCATCACATAGAGCGGGCGCCAGAGCAGGCGGTTGAAGAGCGTGACGAAGAGCGACATGACGGCGATGCCGAGCACGACACGCGGGAAGTCGCCGGCCTCTGTCGCGTTGGCGATGTAGGCGCCGAGGCCATAGGCCTCGAGCTTGGTGTCGCCCCAGCTCGCGACTTCGGCGACGATGCTGGCGTTCCAGGAGCCGCCGGACGCGGTCAGCGCGCCGGTGACGTAATAGGGGAAGATCCCCGGCAGCATGACGCGCCGCCACCACGTCCACGAGCGCAACTGGTAGACGCTCGCCGCCTCGCGCAGATCGGTGGGGAAGGCGTTCGCGCCGGCGATGACGTTGAACAGGATGTACCACTGCGTGCCGAGCACCATCAGCGGCGAGAGCCAGATGTCGGGGCTGGCGCCGGTCGCGACGATGGCGACGACGGCGAAGGGGAACAGCACATTCGCCGGGAAGGCTGCGAGGAACTGCGCCACCGGCTGGACGCGCTCGGCGATTCCCGGGCGCAGGCCGATGCAGACGCCGACCGGGATCCAGATCACGCTGGCGACGGCGATCAGCAGGGTGACGCGCAGCAAGGTCACGAGGCCGCGCGCCAGCGGATCCCAGGCATCTGACCAGGACAGGTTCTGCCCGAGATAGGCGATGGCGGTCCACATCGCCCAGGAACCGATGGCGAGAATCAGGACGAGCCAGGCCCGGTCGAGCGTCTTGCTGGTCCCCGCGCTGACCTCATAGCGCAGCGGCGGCGCACTGCGGAACCGCACCAGCAGCAGCCGGCCGCCCAGCCAGGCGAGCGGAGCTGTCAGGCGCTTGAACAGGCGGGTGCGCCGGACGAGCTCATGCACCCAGGAGCGCGGCTTCCGCTGGCCGGCGGTCTGCTCGAAACGGAACTTGTCGGCCCAGGCGACGATCGGCCGGAACAGCAGCTGGTCGTAGAGACCTATCACGATCGCCATCGCCAGCACGGCCCAGGCCACGGCTGCGAAATTCTGCTCCTTGATCGCGAGCGCCAGCCAGGAGCCGAGGCCCGGCAACTGCACGGTGGTGTCGCCGACGGTAATCGCCTCGGAGGCGACGACGAAGAACCAGCCGCCGGACATCGACATCATCGTGTTCCAGACCAGGCCCGGCATGGCGAAGGGCGCCTCCAGCCGCCAGAAGCGCTGCCAGGACGACAGGCCGAAGCTGCGGCTGACCTCGTCGAGATCGCGGGGGACCGTGCGCAGCGACTGGTAGAACGAAAAGGCCATGTTCCAGGCCTGGCTGGTGAAGATCGCGAAGATCGAGGCGCATTCGGCGCCGAGCTGGCTGCCCGGGAACAGCCCCATGAAGAAGGCCACGGTGAAAGTCAGGAAGCCGAGCACCGGCACCGATTGCAGGATGTCGAGCGCCGGGATGATCACCTTCTCGGCGCGCCGGCTCTTGGCCGCCAGCGTCGCGATCGTGAAGGTGAAGGCAAGCGAGGCGATGATCGCGGCGAACATCCGCATCGTCGTGCGCAGCGCATAGTCCGGCAGCAGCGCCGGATCGAGCACGACCGGCTCGGTGGCGAGGCCGGATAGTGGCGCGCGCATCGCCGCTGCGCCATGCAGCGCCAGCACAGCTAATGCAGCGAGCAGCGCGAACGCCGCCAGATCATAGAGGTTGGGCAGGACACGATTGCGCGTCAGCGCGGCGAGCGCACTGGACCTCGTATCGCGGTTCGACAGAAACGCCATGGGAACCTCGGCGGGATGGAGGTGACTGCGGCCGGTGGCCGGCCTTGCTGGCTGAGCGACTTGGTCAGGCGGCACGCCTGCACCCTGAGCGGCAACTGCCGTCATCGTCGCGCTGCTCCCCGCCCTCGCTGCGCCAGCGGCATTCCAGGCGCCCGTCAGCTGCATTGATGCGCCATTCGGCAACCAGCCCTGATCGCTTCTGTGCAGCCCTGCGCAGGAGAGTGCCGTTGCTCGGGCGCAAGTTCGGCCAGGCCAGCGCTCGCGAGATTACAGAGTGCCGAAACGCGACGACGTTGTTCATGGCCCATCTCTTCGGTCCCGGTGGGGCTGTCCGACGCGCGAACGGGCGCACACGACGACCCACGCCGCAGCGATGGCTGCATGCGATCGGTCGGCATGGCCATGTCCCTGCGACGGAAAGCCGGTAGTTGCGACAGCGCCTCGCGGTCAGCGCCGCGAAGTCATCGCCTCTCTGCGCCCCGAGGCGATGGCGATCAATCGGACGATGGGATCGGGGCCGATACCTTGGTATAGCGCCGCCAGCGCCGCATCCGGCGGGCCTGGTTCAATCGGCGCGGCCCCGCGCCTCGACCGGCCACTGCGCGACGAGGTCGGCGCCGCGGACGACGTGCAGGATGTCGTGGAGGTTGATCGTCGGGTCGCAATGCGGGACCGTGCATTCGACGACCGTGCCGATCGGCAAGGCGCCCTGCCCTTCCAAAGGCAGGATGCGGCCGAACTCGTCGCCGCACCATTCGATCCGCCCGACCGGCTCGCCGTTCCGGAAGACGCGCGGCGGCGGCCCGTCGAGCGCGAAGCTCTTGCTGCCGCCATCGGTGATGGCGAAGCCGAGCGAGCTTTGCCCGATCACGGTGACGGCAATGCGCAGCGCCGGCTTGAACTCCGGTCCGCCCCGGCCATGCATGTCGACGCTGTCATAGGCCTCGTCCATGAAGACGTAGGAGCCCGCCTGGATCTCGGTCAGCAACCGATCCTCGCCGTCGAGGAGATGGCTGCCGGTGCCGCCACCCGAGACGATCTCCGGCGCGAAGCCGGCCTCGCGTAGCGCAGCGATCATGGCGGCGAGCAGCCGGCCCATCTCCTGGTTGGCGGCGCGGCGCACGGCGAAGTCGTCGATATGCTGCACGCGGCCCTGATAGGCTTGGACGCCGCGATAACGCAGCCCGTCCAGCCCGGAGACAAGTCGCGCCAGCTCGACCCCCTCGGCCGGCGTCGCGACGCCGCTGCGCCTCAGCCCGACATCGAGATCGACCAGCACGTCGAAGGCGGTGCCGTGCCGCTGTGCCGCATCGGCATAGGCAGCGGCCAGATCGGCCCGGTCGACGACGACGCCGATGCGCCCGCCCGCGGCCGCAGCGCGCGCCAGCGCGTCGATCTTCGCCGGGCTGGCGATCGGGGCGCTGAGCAGGAGGTCGCGGACGCCGCCATCGAACAGCGCCAGCAATTCGCCCGGTTTGGCGCAGCAATTGCCGAGCGCTCCCGCAGCCATCTGCCGGCGGGTGATCTCGGCGCATTTATGCGATTTCGCATGCGGCCTGAGGTGCAACCCGGCCTGCCGGCAGGTCTCTGCCATCAGCGCGATATTGTGCTCGAACAGGTCGAGATCGAGCACGGCCGCCGGCGTCTCCAGCCGCGCCCGGCTGCCAGGAACGCCGACGAGCTGTTCGTTGAGGGCAGCCGCGCCAAACAGGGCGTCGCTCATGTCCTTGCCTCCGCAAGCGCAGCGCGACGACGTGCGGTGGCGTCGCGATCAATGCTCACGCCATCGGCCGCGAAGACCACGCCGTAGTCGCGAGCCGCGCCCGCCGCCGTGACCTTGCCCTCGCGCAGATCGTCCTCGATCCGGATCGGATCGCGCTGCAATGCATCGCCATAGCCGCCCCCACCCGCCCCGATCAGGCGAAAGACATCGCCGGCGCGGGCGTTGAAGCTCTCCATCGGCATGGTCGGCAGGCTCTGCTCAGTGCCGTCGGCGCGGAGCAGGATGTGAGCGGAGGGAGCACCTGGGCTGCCGCCCTCGAAGCCGAAGGGCGGGTGGTCGCGCCGGTCGCCGCGCAGCACGAAACGGATCGGCGCCAGGAAGCGGAATTCGCGGATGAAGGAGAGGCCGCCGCGGAACTCGCCCGGCCCGCCGGTATCGGGCACGAGGCCATAGCGCAGCACCTCGACCGGCATGTCGGCCTCGATCATCTCGACCGGCTGGTTGGAGAGATTGGCGGCAGGGTTGGAGATGCCCTCGATCCCGTCCTTGCCGGCGCGGGCGCCCCAGGTACCGACCACCATCTCGTTGAGCACAAACGGGCGCCCCTCATGCGTGCCGCCGGCGGCCAGCAGATAGGGCCCGCCCTCGGAGCCACCCATGGCCCGTTCGGGCACGATCTGCGCCAACGCCTGCATGATCGCGTCGAAGACGCGGTAGCCGACGACGCCGCGCGCGCCGCAGGCTGCCGGATAGCGCGGATTGACCAGGCAGCCCTCGGGCGCCCTGACTGTGATCGGCCGCAGGTACCCCTCGCAATTGGGTATATCCTGCTGCGACAGGCAGCGGATCGCGCAGAAGGCGGCCGATTCCGGCAGCGAGATCGGGCAGTTGATCGAGGCCGCGACCTGATCTGCCGTGCCGGTGAAATCGATGTCGATCGTGTCGTCGGCGACGGTGACGGTCGCGACGATCGGCAGCGGCTGCGGGTTCTCGCCGACGCCATCGATATAGTCGGTGGCACGATAGACGCCGTTCGGAAGAGCGCGGATGACGTCGCGCATCATCGCCTCGGCATGGTCGTGCAGCGCGTCGATATAGCTGTCGAGTTCCTGCGCGCCGTAACGGCCGATCAGCGCCCTCAGCCCCTCCTCGGCGACGTTGCAGGCGGCGATCTGGGCGCGGATGTCGCCGAGCACCTCGATCGGCGAGCGGGTGTTCGCCTCGAGGATGCGGAAGACGGCCTCGACCGGCTGTCCGGCCTCATAGAGCTTTAGTAGCGGCAGGCGCAGGCCTTCCTGCTGGATCTCGGTGGCGTAGATCGCGACGCTGCCCGGCACGATGCCACCGAGATCGGTGTGATGCGCCACCGTCGCGGCGAAGCCTGAGAGCCGGCCGTCTACGAAGATCGGTTTCAGGATGTAGATATCCGGCAGATGCTGGCCGCCGGAACCGTAGGGGTCGTTCGCGATCAGCACGTCGCCCTGCTTCAGCCTGTCGCCATAGCGCTCGCGGACGAAGCCCATGATGCGCGGGAAGGAACAGAGCTGGATCGGCAGGGTCAGCCCCTGCGCGATCACCCGGCCTTTCGCGTCGCAGAGCGCGGTCGAATAGTCCATGATGTCGCGCACCACGGGCGAATAGGCCGAGCGCATCACGATCAGCGCCATCTCGTCGGCGGTCGAGGCCAGCGCATTGCGGATCACTTCGAGGGTGATCGGGTCGATTGCCTGCGCGCTCATGCGGCCTCCAGGGCGATGTCGATATTGCCGGCCTCATCGAGCCGCGCGCTCTGGCCGGGGCCGACGACGCAAGTGCAGTCGTATTCCTCGATGACGAAGGGCCCCCGCCGCGCCGTCGCGTCGAGATCGGCCCGGCCGATCACGGCGATCGAGGCAGCGGATCCGCTGGCGTTGAAGGAGACGGCCCGGTCGGCCCGCCGCATCGGCGCCTCCGCCGCGAACTGGTGGCGCGGCGCGACCAGCGGCAGCCGGACCGTCAGGCGGGCATTGACGAGATGGACCGCGTCCGTCTGTGAGCGGTGGCCATAGGTGCGCTCATGCTCGCGGTGGAACAGCTCGCTGAGCTCGGCGATGTCGAACCGCCTCGCCGGAACGGTGAGCTCATAGGCTTGGCCGACATAGCGCAGGTCTGCGGCATAGCGGAATTCCGCCTGCCCAAGGTCGTAGCCTTCGAGCGCGAGGATGCGGCGGGCGTCGGCGCCGAGCGCGGCAAAGAGCTGCTCCAGCCCGGCATCGTCGAGCTCGTCCGCCCGCCGCCGCGACGGCCGTACGAACTCCTGCTCGACATCGGAGCGCAGCAGGCCGAGCGCACTGAAGACGCCGGCGGCGCGCGGAACGATGACGCGGCGGATGCCGAGCGCCATCGCGACCTCGGCCGCGACCACCGGACCATTGCCGCCGAAGGCGACCAGGGTCGCCTGGCGCGGATCGCGGCCGCGATAGGTCGAGACCGCCTTGACCGCCCGCGTCATCGTGGTGACCGCGAGCGTCAGCACGCCGCGTGCCGTCTGCTGGAGGTCGAGGCCGAGCGGGCGCGCGACCTGGTCGTTCAGCGCGGCGCGGCCGGCATCGGCCTTGAGCGGAAAGCTGCCGCCGGCGAGCGCGATGTCGTTGATGTAGCCGAGCGTCAGGAAGGCGTCGGTCAGCGTCGCTTGCCGGCCACCGAGCCCGTAGCAGACCGGCCCGGGATAGGCTCCGGCGCTCTGCGGGCCGACCGAGACCTGGTTCATCCGGTCGATCGCGACGACGCTGCCGCCGCCGGCGCCGATCTCTGAGACGTCGATGAACGGCATCTTGATCGGATAGCCGCCGCCCTTGACCAGCTTGCTCGACAGATTGATGCCGGCACCGACCTCGTATTCGGTGGTGCGGGCCGGCTCGCCATGCTCGATCAGCGCCGCCTTGGCGGTGGTGCCGCCCATGTCGAAGGAGATGATGCTGGGCTCGTCGCTTCCCGAGACCAGCCGCGCACAGGCGATGACGCCGGCAGCCGGACCGGATTCGACCAGCGACGCCGCGCGCTTCACCGCCGAGCCCAGCCGCATGATGCCGCCGCCGGAATGCATCATCTCGACCTGGCAGGTGACGCCGATCGAGGCGAGCCGCGCCGTCAGCGCACTGGCATAGTTGCGCACGACCGGGCCGATATAGGCGTTCACCACAACGGTCGAGGTGCGCTCGTATTCGCGGATCTCCGGCAGGATCTCCGAGCCGCGGCAGATATAGACGCCGTCGCCGAGCTCGGCGCGCAGGATCTCCTCGGCCTCGATCTCGTGCCGAGGATTGGCGTAGGCGTGCAGGAAGCTGATCGCGACAGCCTCGACGCCCTCTTCGCGGAAGCGCCGCGCCGCTGCGACGACATCCACTCTCGACAGCGGGATCCGCACCGAGCCATCCGCGGCGAGCCGCTCGCGCGCTTCAAGCCGCAGGCGCCGCGCCGCGAGCGGCTTCGGCTTGTCGTATTGCAGGTCGTAGAGCACCGGGATGCGCAGGCGGCGCATTTCGAGCACGTCGCGGAAGCCCTCGGTCGTCAGCAGGCCGGTGCGGGCGCCCTTGTATTCGAGGATCGCATTGGTCGCGACCGTGGTCGCGTGGACGATGCCGGTGATGCGGTCGGGCGTGGTCTGGTATTCCTCTACCAGCGCCTTGAGTGCCTGCGCGATGCCGCGGCTGTAATCGTCGGGCGTCGAGGGCACCTTGCGGGTCTCGATCAACCCGTCGTCGCGCGCGACCACGACATCGGTGAAGGTGCCGCCAATGTCGATGCCGATCCGGTAGCTATGCTGCGCCATGGATGTCTTCCCGGGTTTCTGGAGCCGCCGCTTCGGCTCGCACGGGCAACGGCGTGCGCCGGCCGGCGAGGCCCTTAGGCACGGCAGCGATGAGGGCTTGGGTGTAGGGGTGCTGCGGCCGATCGAGGACGTCGAGGCAGGAGCCTTCTTCGACGATCACCCCTTTGCGCATCACGACGATGCGGCTGCACAACGTGCGCACCAGAGCGAGGTCGTGGCTGATGAAGAGCAGCGTCAGGCCGAGCTCGCGTGTCAGGCGCGAGAGCAGATTGATCACCTGCGCCTGCAGGGAGACGTCGAGCGCCGAGACCGGCTCGTCGGCGATCAACACCTCCGGCTTCATCGCCAGCGCCCGCGCCAGGCCGATGCGCTGGCGCTGGCCGCCCGAAAGCTCATGCGGCAGGCGCGGGCCGATCTCCGGGCCGAGGCCGACCAGCGTCAGCAGCTCGGCGATCTCGCTGTCGCGCTGCGCCTTCGGCACTCCGCGCAGCGCCAGCGTCTCGCCGAGGCAACGCGCCACGCTCTTGCGCGGATTCAGCGCGCTGCTCGAATCCTGGAAGACCATCTGGACACGCCGGCGCCACCGCCCGGCATGGTCGCGCATCAGCTCCGCCATCGACTGGCCATCGAGCAGAACCTCGCCGGAGGTCGGCCGCGCCAGCCCGACCGCGAGCCCGGCCAGCGTCGACTTGCCCGAGCCGCTCTCGCCGACGATGCCGACAACGTCGCCGCGCATGACGTCGAGACTAACATCGTCGAGCGCGACGATCCGGCTGTCGCGGGCGAGCAGGCGATCGAGCAGGCCGCCCTGCGGGAAGGATTTGGAGACGCCGCGCAGTGACAGGATCGGGCCGGTCATCGCGGCCTCCAGCAGGCGGTGCGGTGCCCGGCTTCATCGATAAGCGGCGGCATCTGATGGCTGCAGCTTTCGGCCGCGTCAGGGCAGCGTGGCGAGAACGGGCAGCCGGCCGGCAGGCGGCCGAGCCGCGGCGGCGCGCCCTCGATCGCGGTCAGCGGGCCGGCCGGCCCGGTCAGGCTCGGCACGCAGGCCTTGAGCAGGCTGGTATAGGGATGGCGCGGCGCAAGCTCGATCGCCTCGACAGGCCCGTCCTCGACGACCTTGCCGCCATACATCACCACGACGCGGTCGACGATCTCGGCGACAAGCTGGAGGTTGTGCGAGATGAAGACCACGGCGAGGTTGAGTTCCCGGCGAAGCTCGGCGATCAGGTCGACGATCTGCGCCTGCACGGTGACGTCGAGCGCCGTGGTCGGTTCGTCCGCGATCAAGAGGCGCGGCCGGCAGGCGATCGCCATGGCGATCAGGGCGCGCTGGCGCATGCCCCCGGAGAATTCATGCGGATAGGAGGCGAGGCGCCGGCCGGCATCGCGGATTCCGACGCGCTCGAGCGCTTCCGCCGCGATGCGCCGTGCCTCGGCTGCCGAGACGCCGCGATGAGCCCGCACCACGTCGGTGATCTGACGACCGATGGTCAGCGCCGGATTGAGCGAGCTTTGCGGGTCCTGGAACACCATGGCGATGTCGCGCCCGCGCAGCGCCCTCATGCGCTTTTCGTCGGCGGCGAGCAGGTCCTCGCCGTCGAAGATCGCCCGCCCGCCAATGGCGCGGGCCGGCGCACCGAGCAACCGCATCACCGCGAGCATGCTGAGGCTCTTGCCGGAGCCGGATTCACCGACGATACCGACGGCCTCGCCCGGCGCGACGCAGAAGTCGACGCCGCGCACCGCCTCGACCATGCCGCCGTCGGCCGTGCGGAAGCCGACGCGCAGGCCCTCGACGCTGAGCAAAGCCGGGCTCATGCGACCAGCGTCCTGGCTTCGCTGCGCGGATCGAACAATTCGCGCACGGCGTCGCCCAAGAGATTGAAGCCGATCACCGTCAGCGAGATGGCGAGGCCCGGGAAGACCGGCAACCACCATTCGCCGGAATAGATCGCGCTGCGGGCATCGGAGAGCATGGTGCCCCAGCTCGGCTGCGGCGGCTGCACGCCGAGGCCGACGAAGCTGATCGAGGCCTCGATGACGATGCCGATCGCGACCAGCAGCGTACCCTGCACGATGATCGGCGACAGGCAGTTCGGCAGCACGTCGCCGACGACGATCTGCCAATGCGAGGCGCCCTGCAGGAAGCGGGCGCGGACATAGTCGGCCCCGGCGATGCGCTTGGCGACCGCATAGGTGACGCGGGCGAAGACCGGCGAGAACAGGCAGCCGACGAGGACGATGATCTTGACCTCGTTCGGCAGCAGCAGCGGGCCCACCGGCAACGGCCCGACGCCGAGGATGCCGACGATCGCGATCGCCCAGACCAGCAGCGGGATCGAGGCGACGCCGTCGACGATGCGCATCACGGCCTGCTCGCCGAGCCCACCCTTGTAGGCGGCGAAGATGCCGGCCGAGACGCCGATCAGGGCGCCGATCAGCACCGCGCCAATGCCGACCGAGAGCGAGGCGCGCGCGCCGAACAGGATGCGGCTCAGCACGTCGCGCCCGCCCTGATCGGTGCCGAGCCAATGGCTGGCATCGGGCGCCGCCAGCCTGTCCTCGATGTTGAGCGCGAGGGGGTCATAAGGCGCGATCAGCGGCGCGAAGATCGCGGCGAGCACGATCAGCCCGACGATGCCGGCACCGAGCCACCCGCTCCAGTCGAGGCCATTAAGGGCTTTGCGCAGATCGCTCATGCTGCCGCCCTCTGGCGAGGATCGAGCACGCGGTTGATCAGGTCGGCGCTCAGATTCGCGACGACGAAGATCGCGGTGAACAGGAAGACGATGCCCTGCAGCAGTAGGAAGTCGCGCTGCGAGATCGCGTTCAGGAGAGCGCGCGACAGTCCGGGGATGTTGAAGACCTGCTCGATGATCAGCGCCCAGCCGAACATGTAGCCGAAGGAGAGCGCCCCGAGATTGACCACCGGCGGCAGCGCGTTGACCAGCGCATAGAACACGACCTGGCGTGCGGAGAGCCCCATGGCGCGGGCGGTGCGGACATAGTCGCCACGCAAGGTGTCCTGCAGGCTCGCCTGCGTCATCCGCGCCAGCACGGCGATGTAATAGACCGCCAGCGAAAGCGCGGGCATCAGGATGCTCTGCAGGTGCAGCTTGAGGCCGGCCGAGAGCGGAGAATAGCCGCCCGGCGGCAGCAGGCGCAGATCGACGGCAAGGAAGCGGATCAGCACGATGCCGAGCCAGAAAGCCGGGATCGACAGGCCCAATACTGCGGCGAAGCGGCTGACCCGGTCGAAGGTGCCGCCCGGCTTGAGCGCCGCCAGCACGCCGACGCCGATGCCGAAAACGAGCGCGATCAGGAAGGCGAAGAGCACGATCGCCAGCGTCACCGGCAGTGCATTGGCGATCTCGGCAGCGACGTCGCGGCCGGTGACGAAGGACTTGCCGAAATCGCCGCGCGTGACGTCGCCGAGCCAGGCTGCGTATTGCGAGAGGAAAGGCCTGTCGAGGCCGTGCGCCTGCTCGAACTGCGCGATCTGCTCGGCGGTCGCATCCGCCCCGAGCACGATCCGGGCCGGGGAGCCCGGACCGGAGCGCGTCAGCGCGAACAGCGCGAGGCCGACGAAGAGCAGCGTGCCGATCGAGGATACAATGCGGCCTGCGACGAGGCGGAGCATGGCGGGCTCGCTCTAATCCGTGGTCGCGTTAGACCTTGACCTCGCCGGGCGCGATGGTCAGGCCCTGGTTGACCTTCACATCCTGCAGAGCCTGCCGCCACAGGTTGGAAGCGTGGACATAGCCGAGCACGCCGAGCGGCGCGTCGCGGGCGGCCAGCGCCTGCAGCTTGCCGTAGAGCTCCTTGAGCTTGGTTTCGTCGGTCTCGGCGAAGGCAGCCGCCAGCGTCTGGTTGAACTCGGGATTGTTGTAGCCGGTGCTCTTGGACAGCACCTGCTCCGGCGTCAGGCAGACCTGCATGATGTAGCTCGGCTCGCCCGGCGACATGAAGACCTGCAGCGCCGCCTGGTGTTCGCCGCGGATCGCCTGCTGGATCAGCACCGAGAACTCGTAGACCTTGAGATTGACCTTGATCCCGATCTTGGCGAGCTGCGCCTGTACGAAGATCGCCGCATCCTTGGTGTCGAGCAGGTAGGGCTCGGCCTGGATGCTCAGGTCGAACTCGGCGCCCGAAGCGTATTTCGATTTGGCGAGCAGCGCTTTCGCCTTGTCGAGATCGAAGCCGAGCTCCTTGTCCGCCTCGGCATTGAACCACCAGCCGCGGGGTGGCGCCGGCACGGACGAGGGATCGAGCAGCCCGTAATAGACCTTCTCGCCGATCGTCTTGCGGTCGATCGCAGCGGAAACCGCCTTGCGGAAATTCACGTCGTCGAAAGGCGCCTTCAGATTGTTGGTGTACATCAGCAGCGCGCCACCCAGCGTCGGGCGCGAGGCGCCGGTGATGCCCGGCATGGTTTTCAGCCGGTTGAACTCGCGCGGCGGCGGCGCGCTGATCAGGTCGACCTGGCCGGTGAGGAGGTAGGCGACGCGGGTCGCGTCCTCCGGGATCATCTTGACGACGAGCCGGTCCCAGTGCGGCAGGCCCTTGCGCCAGTAGTTCGGGTTCTTCCTGAAGCTGATATAGTCGTTCGGCTTCCACTCCTCGAAGACGCCGAAGCCGGTGCCGACGCCGGCGGGACGCGACTTGAAATAGTCGTCGCCATGCTCCTTGCGCGAGCCTGCGGGGTAGATGCCCATGTATTTGGTCAGGAAATAGAGCCAGGGGCCGTAAGGCTCGGAGAGCTCGAACTGGACCTTGAGCGGATCCAGTACCGCGACCTTGGTGATGCGGGTGAAGAGTGAGCGGCGTGCTGCCTTGTTGGCGGGGTCGAGCAGGTAGTCGAAGGAGTACTTCACATCCTCCGCGGTCATCTTCTTGCCGTTGTGGAAGGTGACGTCGTCGCGCAATTCGAAGGTGTAGGTCTTCTTGTCGGCCGAGATCACCGGCAGGGCCTTGGCAAGCTGCGGCTTCAGCACGCCGTCGACATCGTATTCGACCAGGTTCTCGAACACGGCCTGGCCAAGCACCATGGCGTCGTGATTGAGCTGGTTTATCGGATCGATGGTGATCGGATTGCTCGGCAGGACGACGGTCAGCGTCTTGCCATTGTTCGGTTGGGCGTGGAGCAGGCTCGCGGGCAAGAGGCCGCCCAGGGCGCCGCCTGCTGCAGCTGCGAGAAACGCACGGCGATTTGTCGGCACGGTCAGCATCGGAGCTCCCCTGTTTTCTTGGCAATGCCTTGGCGGCGCCGGAGACCGGCGCCGCGCCGAACATGAGAAAGCTAGAGCGCCGGGGCGGCGATTAAAAATAAGAAGTGCTTGCCGCTCGATTGCCTCAGGCTATCGTCTCAGGCGATGCGCTATACCTTCGGTCAAGCGGAAGCGTTCTATTGGGTGGCCCGGCTCGGCGGGTTCCGCGCCGCCGCCCTGCATCTCAACCTGTCGCAACCGACGGTCAGCCTGCGGATCAAGGAGCTCGAGCGCATCCTTGGCGGCGAGCTCTTCGACCGCTCGCTCTATCGCCCGGTGCCGACGACGCTCGGCAATGCGATCTATGCCGATGTCGAGCGCATGCTGGCCCATGCCGAGCAGGTGCAGCGCCACAGCAAGGACGGCCTCCGCGGCAGGAGCCTGCTGCGCATCGGCGCTGCCGATTCCTTCGCCGCCGCCATCCTGCCGGAGCTGCTCGCCCAGCTGGCGCGCCGCCATGCCGAATTACAGGTCGACGTCACCGTAGACTTCAGCACGAAGCTCGAACAGCTCCTACTCGATCGCTCGATCGACATCGCCTTCCTCTCGCAGCCGCGTGCCCATGAAAGGATCACCATCGTCCCGCTCTGGCTGATCGATCTCGTCTGGGTGGTGGGCGAAGGCCTGGCATTCACGGGCAGCGTTGCGACGCCGGACAACCTGGTAGACCTGCCGATCTTCACCAACAGCTCTCCGTCCGGCCTGTTCACCACGATACAGATGTGGTTCGGCGCACATGGCCTGAAGCCGCGCCGCCTCAACACCTGCAATCCGCTGACCGTGATCGCCCGCCTCGCCAGCGCCGGCACCGGCGCGGCGATGATCCCGCGCGAGATGATCCACCTCTCCGGCGAGAAGCTGGCGCTGCGCGTGCTCGAAGCCGATCCGCCGATCCCTTCGCACAATCTTTGCGCTATGTGGTGGAACAACGAATCCGCCGACGAGTGCGGTTATCTCGCCAATCTCGCTCGCGAAATCGCGACCGCCTGACGCTGGGACATGCCCCTTATCCAGGCGGAATGCCGGATTTGCGGCCAAAACAGGGCATAGCCCCCGAGCCGAGCATGCATTAGGCTGCCCTCCAGGCCATCTCATAATAGGCCGGCTAGAACAGGGGAATATGATGGACGAGCGTACGCTGAGCAGCTTGATCGAGAACGTGAAGGACGGCGCGATCTCCCGCCGCTCCTTCATTCGCAGACTGGCTGCCGTCGGCATCACGGCGCCGATCGCTTCGCAGATCCTGGCCTGGAACGACGTCGCCATGGCGCAGGCGTCGCTGCAGTACAAGCCGACCAAGGCCGGCGGCGGCGGGCCGCTGAAGATCCTGCTCTGGCAGGCGCCGACGCTGCTCAACCCGCACTTCGCCAGCGGCACCAAGGACCAGATCGCCGGGCGCATCTTCTTCGAGCCGCTCGCCGGCTGGGACAAGGACGGCAACCTCACCCCGCAGCTCGCCGCCGAAGTGCCGAGCCGGGCCAATGGCGGCCTCTCCGAAGACGGCAAGGTCGTGACCTGGAAGCTGAAGCAGGGCGTCAAATGGCATGACGGCAAGCCGTTCACCGCCGACGACGTCGTCTTCACCTGGGAATATGCCGCCGATCCGGCGACAGCCGCCTACACCACCGGCTCCTACACCAACATCAAGGTCGAAAAGGTCGACGACCACACCGTCAAGGTCATCTTCAAGGAGCCGACGCCGTTCTGGGCCGATCCCTTCGTCGGCGTCGTCGGCCAGATCCTGCCGAAGCACCATTTCGGCGACTACAAGGGTGCCAAATCGCGCGAGGCCCCGGCCAATCTCAAGCCGGTCGGCACCGGTCCGTACAAGTTCGTCGACTTCAAGCCGGGCGATATCCTGACCGGCGCGCGCAACGAGGATTACCACGTCAAGAACCAGCCGCATTTCGACACGATCGAAGTCAAGGGCGGCGGCGATGCGGTCTCGGCGGCGCGGGCCGTCCTGCAGACCGGCGAGTTCGACTACGCCTGGAACCTGCAGGTCGAGGACGAGGTGCTGAAGAAGATGGAGACCGGCGGCCGCGGCAAGGTCAGCGCGGTCGCGTCGGGCGACATCGAGTTCATCATCCTCAACACCACCGATCCGTGGACCGAGGTCGACGGCGAGCGCTCCAGCGTCAAGACCAAGCACCCGACCCTGTCGGATCCGAAGGTGCGCGAGGCGATCAATCTGCTGATCGACCGCGATTCGATCCAGAAGTTCATCTACGGCCGCGGCGGCACCGCAACGGCGAGCTTCGTCAACGAGCCCAAGCAGTTCAAGTCGCAGAAGCTGAAATACGAGTTCAACGTCGACAAGGCCAACAAGATCCTCGACGACGCCGGCTACAAGAAGGGCTCGGACGGCATCCGCGAGAAGGACGGCAAGAAGCTCAAATACGTCTACCAGACCTCGATCAACGCCCCGCGCCAGAAGACGCAGGCGATCATTAAGCAGGCCTGCCAGAAGGTCGGCATCGACCTGGAGCTGAAGTCGGTGACGGCATCGGTGTTCTTCTCCTCCGACGTCGCCAATCCCGACACCTACACCAAGCTCTATGTCGACATGGAGATGTATACGACGACGCAGCCGCAGCCCGATCCGGAGCGTTTCCTCAACCAGTTCGTCTCGTGGGAGATCGCCAACAAGGAGAACAAGTGGCTGGGCCGGAACGTCTCGCGCTATTCGGATCCTGCAGCCGACGAGGCCTACAAGGCCGCCCAGAAGGAGCTCGATCCGGCCAAGCGCGCCGCGCTCCTGATCAAGGTCAACGAGATCTTCTGTGAAGCCAATGTGATCCTGCCGCTGCTTTCGCGCACCCGCGTCGCCGCCTCGGTGACCAATCTGATGCACGACCACAGCGGCTGGGACGTCGACACCTGGAACGTCGCTGCCTGGTATCGCAGCTGAGGCTGGATAAGCCGCTCGCGGACGACCGATACCGTCCGCGAGCGGGCCTTCCCGCTTCCGCGCGAGCCGCCCCGGCCCGGTGACGTCTCGTTGCCATCAGCCCGTGCGGCTCGCTTTAGCGACACCCCGCTTCACGGGAATCCTTGATGGCGACCTATCTTCTGCGGCGATTGCTGATCGCCATACCGAGCCTGCTCGGCATCAGCCTGATCCTGTTCACGGTCCTGGCGCTGGCGCCGGGCGACCCGTTCTCGGAGATGGCGACCAACCCCAATGTCCCGCCCGAGGTCCGCGAGGCGCTGCGCGCCAGCTTCGGCCTGAACGACCCGATCATGGTGCGCTATCTGCGCTGGCTTTCGGCCATGGCGCAGGGCGACTGGGGCTTCTCCTTCGCCAGCCGCATCGATGTCGACACCCTGATCATGCAGCGAGTGCCGACCACGCTCTTCGTCGTCGGCACCTCGCAGATCCTGGCGCTGTGCATCGCGCTGCCGGTTGGGATCTACGCGGCGACGCGGCCCTATTCGGTCTTCGACCAGATCGCCAACACGCTCGCCTTCGTCGGCTTCTCGCTGCCAACCTTCTTCACCGGCCTGCTCTTGATCCTGCTGTTCTCGATCAAGCTCGACTGGTTCCCCTTCGTCTATCGCTCCGACATCGCGGCCAGCGGCTGGCGCTGGTATTGGGAGATGTTCCGTCAGGCGATCATGCCGATCACGGTGCTCGGCCTGTTCCAGGCTGCGTCGTATACCCGCTATGTCCGCTCGGCCGTGCTCGACGTGATCCGGCTCGACTATGTCACGACGGCCCGCGCCAAGGGCCTCAGCGAGAAGCGGGTCACGCTGCGGCACATCACCCGCAACGCGCTGATCCCGGTCGTGACGCTCGTCGCCCTGCAGATGCCAGCGGTCTTCGGCGGCGCCATCGTCACCGAGCAGATCTTCCGGATCCCCGGCATCGGCTCGCTGCTGATCGACGCGATCCTCGCCAACGACACCCCCGTGATCATGGCCGTGACCTTCGTCTTCGCCTGCCTGGTCGTTCTCTTCAACCTCATTGCGGACCTGCTCTATGGCTGGCTCGACCCTCGCATCTCCTTCGGCTGACCCGGCCGTGGCCGCAGTGGCCGCCGCGACCGTATCGGTCTCGCCCGGCCGCGAAACCTGGCGGCGTTTCCGCCGCCACAAGCTCGCCATGGCGAGCACTCTCATCCTGGCGCTGCTGATCCTCGGCGTGGTCGTCGGTCCCTGGGTGTGGACCATCCCGATCAACGACATCGACTTTTCGGCGACGTTGCAGGGCCCGTCGCTGGCGCATCCCTTCGGCACCGACGATCTCGGCCAGGATATCTTGGCGCGGATGATGTATGGCGGCCGGATCTCCCTCGCCGTCGGCCTCGCCGCCATGGTGGTCGCGACCACCGTCGGCGTCGTGATCGGCGCTCTGGCCGGCATGTCGCGCAAGATCGCCGACCCCGTGCTGATGTGGGTGACGGACCTGTTCCTGTCGCTGCCGCAGCTGCCGCTGCTGCTGCTCGTGATCTACCTGTTCCGCGAGCAGCTCAAGGCGCTGTTCGGCGTCGAAGGCGGCGTCTTCATCCTGATCGTCGTCGTCATCGGCGGCCTGCGCTGGATGCCGGTCGCCCGGCTGGTCCGTGCGCAGTTCCTCTCGCTGCGCGAAAAGGAGTTCGTCGAGGCCGCCAAGGCCCAGGGGGCCACCAAGCTCCGGCAAATGACGCGCCACATCCTGCCCAACGCGCTCGGGCCCGTCATTGTCGCGTCGACGATTGAGGTCTCCTCTGCGATCATCGCGGAGTCCACGCTCTCCTTCCTCGGCCTCGGCTTTCCGCCGGATATCCCGACCTGGGGGCGCCTGCTCTTCGATGCCAAGGACCATCTCGACACCGCCCCGCACTGGGCGTTGTTCCCGGGCGCGGCGATCTTCCTGACCGTGCTGTCGATCAACTTCATCGGCGACGGCCTGCGCGACGCGCTCGACCCGCGCCGCGTGATCTGAGCGCGCGATACGACAACGCCAGGCCGGCAGCCCGGCTTGGCAGCATATGACCTCATCTCCTCCGCAGCTCGCTGATGGAACTGACGGTGGATAGCCGGTCAGCCTTTGACCGCGCGGTGAACAGCCGTCAACATCCGCAGGCTCGACCGCTTGCGGGGTACCCGTCCCTGTAGAATCGTCCGCTCGGCCGAATCGTGCCGGAATCGGAGCGCCGACAGGCGAAGCAGAGCTGATGGATGCGACCTTCCGCGACCGGCTCGTCATCGTCGAGGACGACCCCGTCACCCGCACGGTCATCGCCGGCTATTTCACCGATCAGGGCTTCCGGGTCGAGGAAGCCGAGACCATCGCCCAGGCCAGGCAGGCGGTGCGGCGCTTCAGGCCGGACCTGGTCTTCATCGATGTCGTCCTGCCGGACGGCGACGGCCTGGAGCTCGCCCGGGAACTCCAATCGGCCTCCGATGCCGGCATCATTTTCGTGACAAGGCGCGACGCCGATGTCGATCGCATCGTCGGGCTCGAGCTCGCCGGCGATCACTATGTCAGCAAGCCGGTCGACTTGCGCGACTTGCTTGCCAGGGCCCGTTCCCTGCTGCGCCGCCGCCGGACCGAGCGCGACACGGCGCGCCGCAACACCGTGGCGCTCTTTGGACCCTTCACGATCGACCTGCTGCGCCGCGAGCTCGCGATGAACAACGGCGAGCCCATGCGCCTGACGCGCGGCGAGTTCGATCTCTTGGCCGCGCTCATCGAGAGCAATGGCCATCCTCTCAGTCGCGACTATCTGATCGAGGTCATCAGCAACCGCTTCACCGATGTCGACGCGCGCAGCGTCGATGCTCTGGTCGCACGCCTGCGCAAGAAGCTCGGGGACACCGACAAATCGGGGATCATCGCGACCGTCAGCGGCAAGGGCTACAAGATCGGCGTCCCCGTCGAGCGCATTTAGCCCTCCAGCGCCCCGATCATCTCCACCCGCGTCGCATGCCGGCCACCCTCGAACCCGGCGCTCAGGAACGCATCGACGATGTCGAGCGCCAGCCCTTCACCGACAACCCGCGCACCGATCGACAGCATGTTGGCGTCGTTGTGCTGACGGATCATGCGGGCTGAGAACGTGTCGGCGCAGACCCCGCAGCGAATGCCCTTGACCTTGTTCGCCGCCATCATGATGCCCTGCCCGGTGCCGCACAGGATGATGCCGAGCCGGCAATCGCCGGAGGCAACGAGCCGTGCCGCAGCTTCGCCATGCTTGGGGTAAGGCGTGCTCTCCGGCGTCGTCGGCCCGATATCGACCACAGCCCAGCCCTGCGCCGCGACATGAGCGGCAATGGCCTGACGGAGCGGAATAGCGGCATGGTCACTGGAGAGGACGATGCGGTTGCTGGCTGTCATGGCAAAGTCGTCCCTTTTCCCGAGGCCGCCCGGCGGCCGCGCCAGGTTGGATCAGGCGCGTCTTGTCTCGCCCGCATCTTGTCTCGTCAATGCCTTGGACCTTCGCGGACCGGCCAGATCGTAAAAGCACCCGAGGCTATCTGGCCTCACACCGCGTCGGCGGTCGCCGGTGCCTCCTCCAATCCGGCCAAGGCATCCAGGGCGTCGCTGCGGGCCAGCCCGAGCGCTTCGACCGCAGCCGCGAGCGCTCCCCGGTCGGCTTTCGCCGCATCGCGTTCGAGCGCGTTTGCGAGCGCAAGGACCTGCCCGAGCCCGACCGCCCCGGCCGAGCTCCCCAATTGATGCGCCAGCCGCTTCAACTCGCTGCGGTCCAACATCGGCAGGGCGGCCTGCATCTGGGTCAGGATCGTCCCGGACACGGTCGCGAACAGCAGCACGAGCTGTCTCGTGCGCTCATGGCCGATCAGGCGGCGCTGAGTCCCGAAGAAGGCCGCATCGACAGGCTGATCCGCCGAAAGCGCCACGACCTTGCTCCGCCCACCGCGGCTGCTGCCGCGCCCGATCACCTGCAGCAAAGCGGCGGAGGTGATCGGCTTCGACAGGATCGTAGTCAATCCCGCCGCACGCATGCGCCGCATCGTCTCCGGCGAGACATCGGCCGTCAGCGCGACAATGCGCGGCTGCGCGATGCCGGTGATCTCGCGGATCGCCAGTGTAGTCTCGATGCCATCGATCCCGGTCATGTGCATGTCGAGCAGCACGAGATCGAAGGACCGCCGGCGCAGCGTCTTCAGCGCGGCCTCGCCGGAAGCCGCGGCCTGCACCTTGTGGCCGGCCTTGCCGACCATGAGCCGCGCGACCTCCCGCGTGACCGGATCGTCGTCCACCACGAGAATCGTCTGCAGCTGCCCCGTCGCCGCCTCGCCCGGCCGGGCGGCAGCCTTGGCCGCCGTTACCGGCAGCCTGACGGAGAAGGTGCTGCCCTGACCTCTGGCGCTGACGACGGAGATCGAGCCGCCCATCAGCTCGGCCAGCTTGCTGCAAATCGCCAGGCCGAGACCGACGCCACCATTGCGCCGCCCGGTTTCCGGATCGACCTGCACGAAATCCTGGAAGATCTGCCGTTGCATGCCCGGATCGATGCCGATGCCGGTATCGCGAACCGTCAAGGTCAGTTCGAGGCCTTTCCCCGCCGAGGCGCGCTGCAAGTCGGCCCCGAGCTCCACCTTGCCCGCTTCGGTGAAGCTGATCGCATTGCGCAGCAGGTTGACCAGGATCCGGTGGATCTTGCCGGCATCGCCGTGCAGGCGCAGCCCTTCGGGCGGCGAGCGCAACGTCAGGACAAGGCCCTTCTGCTCGGCGGGCGGGCGCATCAGCGCCACTGCTGCGCCAAGGAGGGGGCCGAGGTCGAAGTCACGCCGATCCAGCCCTTCGGTCCCGGCCTCCAGCCGCGACAGGTCGAGCGTCGCATTGGCAAGGTCGACCAGCGCCTCGCCCGAGGTCGCGGCCATGGCGACGAGGCGGCGGTCGCGCTGGCTCATGCGGCGGCGGTCGATCAGTTCGAGAACGCCGAGCACGCCGGCGAGCGGCGTGCGGATATCATGCCCGACCACCGCCAGGAACCTGGACTTGGCCCGCGTCGCCTCCTCCGCCGCCTTCTGCCCGGCGGAGGCCAGCCGCAGCGCCTGCTCCAGGGCCGCAGTGCGCTCGGCGACCTTGTCCTCCAATACGGCACGGCTTTCCGCCAGCTGCCCCGCCATCACGTTGAACTGCTCGCCCAGTTCCTGCAGTTCGTCGCCCGTGCGGATCGCAATCCGCGCCTCGAGCTCGCCGCGGCCGATGCGTGCGGCCCCCTCTCCGAGCGCCTTGATCGGCGCGACCAGCCTGCGGCTGAGCATGATGCCGGCCAGCACCGCGACCAGCAGGGCCACGAGCAGCACCGTGAGCGAGCGCAGGATCGACGCATGGATCGGCGCGAAGGCTTCGCTTTCCGGCAGGTCGATCACCACGTTCCAGTCGAGGGCTGGAACCGGCGCCATCACCGACAGGACACGCCGGCCTTCGATATCCGTCACCGAAAGCCCGGCTCTGGCCGCTCCGGCTGCCTCATGCGCGCTCACGAGCGCGGCGAGATTCGTGTTGCGCAGCACGAAACGCAGGTCGGGATGAGCGATCAGGCGCCCTGAGCGGGTGACGATATAGGCGCGGCCGGCCTCGCCGACCTTGAGGCGGGAGACCAGCTCCCGGATGAACACGAGATTGACGGTGGCCCGCGCAACCCAGTGCGGAGGCGACGACGCCCGCTTGAGCAGCACCATGTGCGGTTCCGAGCCGCGGCGGAATTCGACCTCGCTGTAAAAACTGCCCTGTCCCAGCGCAAGCTGGAAGCCGGGATCGGCCGACCAGTCGGTGCCGCCATCCGCCCGGTCGCGTGCATAGCGCGACAACAGGAGCTGCTCGCGCCCGACCGGGTCGATCTGGCGCAGCTCGAGCACGGCAGGCACTTGCCGCATCAACCGCAGGCCGTCGAGCCGGCGCTCATCGGGCGAATTGCTGCTGGCGCCGCTTTGGGAGGCCCAGTCGAGATGCCCCATGATGTCGGCGACGAAAGCGCCGATCCTCTGGGCCGCCGCCCTGGCCTGCTCCTCCTGGACCCGGACCAGCAGGGCCCGCTGGTCCGAGAAGGCGAAGAAGGTCGCGATCGCCGTGTTGAGCCCGAGGGCAAGGCAGATCGCAAGGCCGACGAACAGCGCATATTTGCGGGCGAGCTCGCCGCGCCGGCGTGGCGTACCGTCCTGCCCCGCCGAACGATCCTGCTGCGTCACGACAAGATCCGTTGCGCCCGGATCCGCAGCGAGGCCGGCAGGCTCAGGCCCAGGGCCGCCGCGGCCTTCTCGTTGATGACGAGCTCGAAACTGCGCGAGAACTGCACCGGAAGCTCGGCGACGTCGGCTCCGCGCAGGATGAGGTCGACATAGGAGGCGATCATCTCGGACGTCTCTTCGCGCGCGCCGGCATAGGACATCAACCCGCCCTGCTTGGTGAAGGCGTCGAACGGATAAACGGCGGGCAGGGCGAGGCGCGCGGCAGCGGCGGCACAGATCGCGGCATTGCGGAACGTGAAGCTGTCCGGCAGGAAGACCAGGCCGCCGCCGGCTCCCTTGCCGGCAAAGCCCGCGATCTGCCTGTCGATCCCGGACGGTTCGGTCACGTGGACCGTCTCGAAGACTGGCCCGCCCGCCGGCGTCGTCGCCTGCAGGCGGGCGAGATAGGTCGCGCCGGCCGCCGGCGTCGAGTGAGGATTGAAGACCACCCCGATGCGCCGCGTCGCCGGCGCGATCTCGGTCAGGAGCTCGACCCACTTCTCCGACATGGCGGGGTCGTTGTTGCTGAAGCCCGTCGCGTTTCCGTCGGGGCGTTCGAGCGAGCGCACGAAGCCGCTGCCGACCGGATCGGAGGCTGTGGAGAACAGCACGGGGATCCGCCGTGTCTTCGCCAGCACGGCGGCAGTCTCGGTGCTGGAGCCGACGATGATGATGTCCGGATTGCCGGCGACCACTTTGGCCGCGGCGCGGGCAAGGTCTGCCTCGCTCGCCCCTGAGACCCTGCTGCTGACCTGCAGATTCTTGCCGTCGATCCAGCCGCGCTCGGCCAGCATCCGATACAGCTCGGCCATGCGCGCGCTCACGACGGGATGGTCGAGCGGCAGCCCGATCAGCAGGGCCACCCTCTTCGGTGGCTCCGCCGGGCGCGCCGAGACGGCAAGACCGCATGATGCCAGGGCAACCAGGAAGGAGCGGCGACGCATGCGGCGAACCAGGTGAAGGAAGGAGCCGGCCGCTCCCTGAGGGATAATTTGCATGCTGCGCCCGTTCGCGTCGAGGGGAGATGCGGCGGAGGGATGGGAGTGGCCTTTCCCGGCATTTTCAGCGCGCGCGGCATCGGAAAAGCGCCTTGCGAGCGCTCCCGAGCCGGCGAATCTGCCGCACTTTCACTCCGGGATCGCACCTGCTAGACGGTGCGCGATCGCGCGTGCACGGCGCAAACAGGTTACACGAATTATGCTTCTTCGCGTTGGCACCCGCCGCAGTCCCCTTGCCATGACGCAAACCAACTTTGTAATTGGTTCAATTCGGGCATTGTATCCGCATATCGAATTCGAGATCTGCCCGATTTCGACCGTCGCCGATCGCGACAGGGTCTCCGAGTTCCATCAGTTCGGCATGATCGGCGTCTTCACCACCGAGCATGAGGAGCAGTTGCTCCGCAAGGAAGTCGATTTCGTCGTCCACTCCCTCAAGGATCTGCCGACCCTCCTTCGCGACGGACTCGTTCTGGCGTCGGTGCCCAAGCGCGAGGATCCGCGCGATGTCCTGTGCGGCTCGGTGCTCGAAGAGCTGCCGGAAGGCGCGCGGGTCGGAACCGGCTCGCTGCGCCGCCGCGCGCAGATCCTGAGCCTGCGGCCCGACGTCACCGTCGTCCCCATCCGCGGCAATATCGGCCCGCGCCTCGCCAAGATCGAGGGGGACGATGCGCTCGATGCCGTCATCCTGGCCCATGCCGGGCTGGAGCGCCTCGGCCTCGGTGCCCGCTCTTCGGAATTCCTCGATCCGGTCGCATTTCCCTATGCCGTCGGCCAGGGGGCGCTGGGCATAGAGGCGCGCGGCGAAGATACCGAGCTGGTCGAGATCCTGCGCTCGATCGAGTGCCGCAAGACCAGGGCCGAGGTCGATGCCGAGCGCGAGATGATGCATGCGCTCGGGGCCGGCTGCAGCCTGCCCGTCGGCGCCGTCTGCAACTGGCAGGACGAGCGGCTGAGCCTGCAGGCACAGATCACCTCGCTCGACGGCCATGAGCGGGTCGTCGCGACGCAGGACGAGCCGGGAGAGCAGGCGAAGGAACTCGGCCTCGCCGTCGCCGAGACGCTGAAGATCCGCGGCGGCGAGAAGATCCTGCAGTCGAGCTACCGAGAATACTGCAGCCACTTCAAGATGCTGCAGTCCTGAGGCAGCGGCAGCACCCGGCCGAACACGCTGTGCTTCACGCCGCCGTCGATCGCGCCATCGTCTCAATCGCCACCGCGATCGCCGCTTCCGTCGCCTCGATATCGGCGAGGCTGTGGGCGGATGACAGGTAGCAGAGACCGCGCGGCAGGGTCATCACCCCCTGTCTGAGCAGGGCACCGGTGAAGACCAGCGTCTTGTCCTTGTCGACCTTCGCCGTGTCGCGCAGCGTCTCCACCGGCCCGTTGGCGGCAAAGATCTGAAAGGCCGCCCCGGCCTGGCGCGCCCGGACCGGAACGCCGCGACGCATGGCCTGATCGTTCAGGAACCTGCATAGCTGCGCCGCAAACCCCTCCATGCGCGGATAGATTTCCCCGCGCTCGGCCTGCAGCACCTTGAGGCAGGCGATCGCCGCCGCCACCGAGAGCGGATTGCCGTTGAAGGTGCCGCGATGCATCAGCCGGCCGCTCGACAGGATCTCCATCGCTGCGCGGCTGCCCGAGACCGCGCTGATCGGCAGGCCGGCGCCGAGCGCCTTGCCCAGCACGCTGAGATCCGGCGTCACGCCATAGCGTTCCTGCGCGCCGCCGAGGGCGAGGCGGAAGCCGGTGATCACCTCGTCGAAGATCAGCAGCGCACCGCAGCGCTGCGTCGCCGTCCGCAGGCGCTCCAGGAAGCCGGCAGGCGGCTCGAAGCAGCCGCCATTGATCGCGGCAGGCTCGACGATGACGGCAGCGAAACTGGCATCGAGCACCGCCTCGACCTGCCCGGCATCGCCCCAATCCACCAGCGTCACGCTCTGCGCCGCCTGCGGATCCTGGCCAAGCGCCGAGGCGCCGTCCTGCCCGATCGCATTGCCGACATGGATGCCGTCGGCCCAGCCATGATAGTTGGCCCGGAACTTGATGATCTTGACGCGGCCCGTCGTGGCGCGCGCGACGCGCAAGGCGAGCTGGATCGCCTCGGTGCCGGTGCTGACGAAGCTGGTCTGCTCGGCTGATGGCACGCAAGCCGCGATCAGCTCGGCCAGCTCCGCCTCGCCGCGATGTACGCTCGCCGTCCGCAAGCCACGGCCGAGCTCGTCCTGGACGGCAGCGATAACCGAAGGCGGCGTGTGGCCAAGGATCAGCGGACCGTAGCCGAGGGCGTAGTCGATGAAACGGTTGCCGTCGACGTCGACGAGATGGGCGCCCTCGCCGCGCTCGACCGCAATTGCCACCGGGTTCTGCGTCGCACGCGGGGTCGAGGAGACGCCATAGGCGAGATGGGACAGCGCGCTCTTGCGATGCGCATAGGAGCCGGCGAAGCGCTGGCGGTCTGCGGCGTCGAGGCTGTCACTCATCGCATCTCTCATAGGCGTCGATCGGGCGTCGATCGGGCGTCGATCGGGCATCAAAACTGAAGAATAAGTATCAATGATATAAACATAATACAACATACTTCCGCGAGCAGCGGCCTGATTGGTATTCCAGACCATACATGCTAGCGATTCCCCACGGCGAATCCGGAAAGGCAATCCATGGCGAGACCGCAGACGGGTACGGCGGCTGAGCGGCCTTCGTCGGAACGGGACGTCATCCCGCTCTATCACCGCGTCTACGTCATGCTGCTCCAGAAGATCATGGACGGCTCCTACCCGCAGGGCTCCCCGATCCCGAGCGAGGACGACCTCGCCGAGACCTTCAGCGTATCGCGGGTCACCATCCGCAAGGCGATGGAGAGGCTGGAGCGCGAGGGGCGCGTCCTGCGCCAGCGCGGTCGCGGCACCTTTCCGCTGACGCCGGCGAACGAGGCGGGCGAGCCCGCGAGCCAGCTTCTCAACAACCAGATATCGCTCGCCCGCAAGACGAAGGTCGCTTTGCTAGCCTATGATTTCGTCCGGCCCTCGCCGTTGCTTGCCCAGACCTTCGAGATCGCCGAAGGCATGGAACTCCTGCGGATCGAGCGCGTCCGCAGCGACGAGCGCTCACCGATCTCGCACACGCTCTGCTATCTCCCCGCCGACCTCGCTCCGCTGGTGCCGCGCACCGCGATCTCGTCGCTGCCGGTCTCCGCCACGCTCGCCGCCGCGGGCGTCAAGCTCGCCCGGTTCGAGGAGAAGATCACGGCCGTGCTCGCCGATTCCGATGTGGCGCCGCATCTCGACGTTGCGATCGGCACGCCACTGGTGGCGATGACCCGCCATGTCCGCGACGAGAACGCGCGGCTGATCGAACTGCTGCAGGCGCTCTACCGGCCCGACCGCTACGAATACCGCGTGCAGTACTCGATCGACGGCCAGAACCTGGGCACGCCCTGGAAGGCAATGATCACCGACAGCGGCGTCGCTTAGGACGCCGCTCCCGTGCTGGCGCTTCAGCGCCGGATGAACGGGTTCGGGATGTCCGTCGCCGTCGAGATCCAGACGCTCTTGGTCTCCATGTACTCGCGGATGCCGGCGATGCCGCCCTCGCGGCCGACGCCGCTCATCTTGAAGCCGCCGAAAGGCGAGGTCGTGCTGGTCGAGCGGTAGTTGTTGACCCAGACCGTGCCGGCGCGGACCCGGTTCGCCATGGTCAGCGCCCGGCGCATCGACTGCGTCCAGATGCCCGCAGCCAAGCCGAACTGCGTATCGTTGGCGATGCGGACCGCCTCGTCCTCGTCCTTGAAGCGGATCACCGACAGCACCGGGCCGAACACCTCCTCCTGGGCGATGCGCATGCTGTTCTTCACGTCGACGAAGATGGTCGGCTTGAAGAACAGCCCCTTCGGATAAGCGGGCACCGACGCCGGCTCGCCGCCGGCGACGAGGCGCGCGCCCTCGGACTTGGCGATCTCGACATAGGACTTGATCTTCTCGAGCTGCGGCCTGGTCGAGATCGGCGCGACCTGCGTTGCCGGATCGGAGGGATGGCCGAACCTGACATCGGCGATGAAGGCTTTCAGCCGCTCGACGAAGGCGTCGTGGATCGTGTCCTGCACCAGCAGGCGCGAGCCGGCGACGCAGGTCTGGCCCGAGGCCGCAAAGATGCCGGCGACCGCGCCTTTGATCGCCTGGTCGAGTTCGGCGTCGTCGAAGACGATGTTCGGCGACTTGCCGCCGAGCTCCAGCGTCACTCGCTTCATATGGCGGGCGGCCTTCTCGTTGATCATCCGCCCGGCTTCGGGCCCGCCGGTGAAGGCGATGCGCTCGACCAGCTTGTGGCTGATCAGCGCGTCGCCGACCTCGGCGCCATAGCCGGTGATGACGTTGACGACGCCCTTGGGGAAGCCGGCCGCCTCGACCAGCTTGACGAATTCGAGCAGCGAGGCCGAGGTGAACTCGGACGGCTTCAGCACGACGGTGCAGCCGGCCGCCAGCGCCGGCGCCAATTTCAGGCTGGTCAGCGGCAGCGGTGAGTTCCACGGCATGATGCAGGCGACGACGCCGATCGGCTCCGGCCTGGTGTAGTTGAACACGCCGGGCTTGTCGGTCGGGATCACCGTGCCTTCGATCTTATCGGCCAGCCCGCCATAGTAGTAATAATAGTTCGCCATATAGCGCATCTGCATCGTGAGCTCGGCGAAGAGCTTGCCATTGTCGCGCATCTCGACCCGCGCCAGCCAGTCGGCGTTCTCGGTGATGAGGTCGCCCAGCTTGCGCATCAGCGCGCCGCGCCCCGAAGCCGATAGCGCAGGCCAGGCTCCTTCCGAGAAGGCGCGATGCGCCGCCGTGACCGCCCGCTCGACATCGGCGGCATCGCCGCGCGCCACCCAGGCCCAGTCCTCGCCTGTCACGGGGTCCGACGTCTCCAGCCACGCATTGCTCGCCGGATCGATGAAAGCCCCGTCGATATAGTGCTGATAGCGATAGCGCTGGTCCGAATCCTGCTGGGTCGGGCGGATCGCCGGCGAGATCGGATCGAGCGAGAGCGTGGCTGCGGTCATCGGAGGTCCCTGGAGAGCACGGCGTCGGGTAGCCGTTGACAGATATGTATCATCATCATATCAAAAATACCAATACGCTTGTCACGTGGGTGGCAGGCGGCTTAACGCGGCAGCAGGACTACCGTCGATGGCCGTCGAAACCCGGGCTTGATATCCATAAGAACGAGGGGATGAGCATGAAGACGACGAGATTTGCCTGCGCGGGGCTGTTCGCGCTCGGACTGGCCTCGGCAGCGGCTCCTGCCCAGGCACGCGACCTGATGGTCGTCGGCTTCGGGGGCGGTTTTCAGGACAATGCCCGCAAGCACCTGTTCCAGGGCTATGCGACGGAAAAGGGCGTCAAGGTCGCCGACGACGTCTACAATGGCGAGATGGCCAAGATCTATTCGATGGTGAAGTCGAACGACGTCACCTACGACGTGATCATGGTCGAGGCGCCCGAGCTCGCCCGCGGCTGCGAGGACGGCGTCTTCGAGAAGCTCGACTGGAGCGTCATCGACCAGAAGAAGTTCATTCCCGGCGGCACCACCGCCTGCGGCGCCGGCGCCGTCGGCTGGGGCGTCAGCCTGTTCTACGACCAGGCCCGGAATCCCACCGGCCCGGCGAACTATGCCGAGCTCTGGGACGTCCAGAAGTTCCCCGGCAAGCGCTCGCTCCGTTCCGGCGCCAAGATGACGCTCGAGATCGCCCTGATCGCCGATGGCGTGCCGGCCGCGGATGTCTACAAGGTACTGGCCACGCCGGACGGGCAGAAGCGCGCCTTCGCCAAGCTCGACCAGATCAAGCCGCATGTCGTCTGGTGGAAGTCGGGCACGCAGCCGCTCCAGCTGGTCGGCTCGGGCGAGGCCGCCTATGCCGTCGGCTATGTCGGGCGCACGATCCGCGCCAATGAGGGCGGCGCCAAGTACCCGGTGCAATGGAACACGCTGCTGTTCTCGTTCGACTACTGGACGGTGGTGCGCAACTCGCCGAACAAGGCCGAGGGCATGAAGCTGATCAGCTACATGACCGACGAGAAGCCGCTGACCAACCTGGCGCAGGACTGGGCGGTGTCGCCGGCCAACGCCGCCGTCGCCAACAACCCCGAGATCATCAAGAAGAACCCCGGCATGGTCGCCAACCACGCCAAGGAAGGGCTCTTCATCAACACCGAGTTCTGGGTCGAGCACGGTGAGGATCTCGAGGCCCGCTTCAACGCCTGGCTGGCGAAGTAAGCCGGCGCGCGGGCACGGGGACTCGGCATGTCACGACGGAACCTGCTGGCGGCGGCGCTGATCGCGCCCCTCCTGCTCCTGGTCACGCTGAGTTTCCTCGTCCCGCTCGGGGCGACGCTCTATCGGGCGGTCGACGATTCCGAGTTCTCGACCGCCCTGCCCCGCACCGCGGCGCTCCTACGCGCCTGGGACGGCAAGGACCTGCCGCCCGACGAAGCCTTCGCCGCCATCGTCGAGGAACTGCGCGCCGCGCAGCAGAACCAGGAGGCCGGAGCCGTCCTCAGCCGCCTGAACTTCGAGGAGACCGGCCTTCGCAGCTTGTTGCTGCAGGCTGCCCGCGCCTCCGCACGATTGGCTCCTCCGATCAAGGGGGGCCTGATCGCGCTCAATCCGCGCTGGGGCGAACCTGAGCTCTGGCGCATGTTCAAGCGCGCCACCGGCCCCTGGACCTCGCTCTATCTGCTGCGTTCGCTCGATATGCGCCCGACCGACAAGGGCATCGTCCACGCCGGCGCCGAGGATGCGGTCTTCCTGCCGCTGTTCTGGCGCACCTTCGAGATCAGCCTGATCGTCACGGTGATCTGCGCGCTGCTGGCCTATCCCGTCGCCTACACGCTCTCGATCCTGCCGCAGGGCTGGGCCAATGCCGGGATGATGCTGGTGCTGATCCCGTTCTGGACCTCGATCCTGGTGCGGACCACCGCCTGGTTCATCATCCTGCAGCGCGAGGGGCCGATCAACGCGCTGCTGATGGCGTTCGACATCGTCAACCAGCCACTGACGATGATCTTCACCCGCTTTGCCGTCTATCTCGCCATGGTCCATGTGCTGCTGCCCTTCGCCATCCTGCCGCTCTACGGCGTGATGAAGGGCATCAAGCCCGACTATATGCGCGCCGCCGCTTCGCTCGGCGCGCCGGGCTGGCGCCGCTTCCTGCGGATCTACCTGCCGCTGACCATGCCGGGCGTCGCTGCGGGATCGCTGATGGTGTTCATGCTCTCGGTCGGCTTCTACATCACGCCCGCCCTCGTCGGCGGTTCCGGCGACCAGATGGTCAGCTACTTCATCGCCTTCTTCACCAACACCTCGGTGAACTGGGGCATGGCTGCCGCGCTCGCGACGCTGCTGATGGCGATGACCGCGCTGCTCGTCATCGTCGCGCGGCTGATCGTGCCCGGCTTCCGCTCCGGCAATGTGAAGGTCTGAGCGATGGCAGGCACCGCTCCCTCCTCCCCTGCGCGCAAGCTCTCGGTCGGGCGCTTCGCACTGGCGCTCGCCACGGCCCTGATCCTGCTCTTCCTGGTCGCGCCGATCGTCGTCGTCTTCCCGCTCTCGCTCTCCTCGGGCGAGTTGCTGGTGCTGCCGACGCCAGGCTACTCGCTGCGCTGGTACGAGGACTTCTTCACGTCGAGCCGCTGGCTCGGTGCCACCTGGAACAGCTTCGTCGTCGGCATCGCCACCATGATCCTGGCGACCCTGCTCGGCACGCTCGCCGCCTTCGGCATCTTCCTTGGCCGCTTCCCCGGCAAGGCGCTGCTGCTCGCCATCCTGTCGCTGCCGATGGTGACGCCGGTCATCGTCACCGCGATCGCCATGTATTTCTCGCTGTCGCTCGTCGGCCTCGGCTCGACGCTGACCGGGCTGATCCTCGCCCACACCGTGCTGTCGGTGCCCTTCGTGCTGCTGACGGTGCTGGCCTCGCTGCAGACCTTCGACCAGAACCTGCTGCGCGCCGCCGCCAGCCTCGGCGCCAATCCGGCGATCGCCTTCCGCCGCGTCGTGCTGCCGCTGATCGCGCCGGGCGTAGCGACCGGCGCGCTCTTCGCCTTCGCCACATCCTTCGACGAACTGATCGTGGCGCTGTTCATCGCCAGCCCGGGCCAGTTCACCCTGCCGCGCCAGATGTATGCCGGCCTGCGCGAATTCCTGAGCCCGACCATCGCCGCCGCCGCCGTGCTGCTGATCCTCTTCTCGGTGCTGCTGCTGGCCCTCAACGAATTCATCCGGAAGCGCGCGCAGGCACGCGGGGCCTCCCCCTCCGGCCCGACCGCATGAGTATTGGCATGAGCGACCCCATCATCGTCTTCGACAAGGTCACCAAGAGCTATGACGGCACGACGCAGGTCGTGAAGTCGCTCGACTTCGCCGTCGAGCGCGGCGAGTTCGTCACGCTGCTCGGCCCCTCCGGCTCGGGCAAGACCACGACGCTGATGATGCTGGCCGGCTTCGAGGACCCGTCCGGCGGCACCATCACCTTCGACGGCCGCCCGCTTAACAATGTCCCGGCCCATCGGCGCGGCATCGGCGTGGTCTTCCAGAACTATGCGCTGTTCCCGCATATGAGCGTCGCCGCCAACCTCTCCTTCCCGATGGAGATGCAGAGCGTCGGCCGGGCGGAGCGCGAGGAGCGGGTTCGCGGCGCGCTCGACATGGTCAAGCTCGGCCATCTCGCCGATCGGCGCCCGACGCAGCTTTCCGGCGGCCAGCAGCAGCGCGTCGCGCTCGCCCGGGCCCTCGTCTTCCGGCCCAAGCTCGTGCTGATGGACGAGCCGCTCGGCGCGCTCGACAAGCAGTTGCGCGAGCACATGCAGCTCGAGATCAAGCACATCCACGAGCAGCTCGGCGTCACCGTGGTCTACGTTACCCATGACCAGGGCGAGGCGCTGACCATGTCGAACCGCGTCGCCGTCTTCCATCATGGCCGCATCCAGCAACTGGCGCCACCGAACGAGATCTACGAGAAGCCGGCCAACGCCTTCGTCGCCTCCTTCATCGGCGAGAACAACAGGCTCGACGGGAGCATTGTCGCCCGCGACGGCGCCCAGTGTCGCCTGCGCCTCTCCGATGGCAGCGAGGTCCGCGCCATGGCCGGCACCGACCTGCCGGTCGGCGCACAAGCCGTATTGGCGCTTCGCCCCGAAAAGGTCCTGATCGGCCCCGCCGCCGCCGGCGAGAACCGCTTCAATGCCGTGATCGAGGAACTCATTTATTACGGAGACCACACCCGCCTGCGCCTGCGCGTCGGCGGCTCCGACAGCTTCACCGCCCGCCTGACCTTCCGCGACGGCCTGCCCGCTCTGCAGCGCGGCGAGCGCATCCCGGTCGGCTGGGCAACGGCGAACTGCCTCGCGCTCGGCCCGGAAGAGACCTGAGGGCCGCTCCCGGCCGCTCTTGCCAAAACATATTAAGTAGCATACTTAATACAAATAAATGCGCGACGCATGGCGCCGCTGCGGAGGATGCTCATGACTGCCAGCCTGACAACGCAAGTGATCGTAGCCGGCGCCGGGCCGGTCGGCCTCGTCGCCGCCCTGATCCTTGCCAAAGCGGGCGTCGACGTCGTCGTGCTCGAAAAGCGCGCCGCCCTCACAGCCGCCTCCAAGGCCTCGACCTTCCACCCAGCGACGCTGGAGATCCTCGATGAGCTCGGCGTGCTCGCGCCGATGCTGGCCGAGGGCGAGATCGTCAAGCGTATCCAGTACCGTACGCCGGACGGCCCCTTCGCCGAGTTCGTCCTCGCCGACCTCGCCGAGCGCACCCCCTTCCCCTTCCGGCTGCATCTGGAGCAAGCCCGCCTGACGCCACTGCTGCTGGCGCAGATCGAAGCGCTTCCCAATGCCCGCGTACTGTTCGGCGCCGGTTTCGAGGCGCTGACGCAAGACGAGAATGGCGTCACCGTCACTGCCGACCGCGATGGCGCGCCGCTAACCATCAGAGCCGACTACCTGCTCGGCACCGACGGCGCCCGCAGTGCCGTGCGCGAGGCGCTCGGCATCGCCTTCGACGGCATGGTCTATCCGCACAAGGTCCTGCGCGTGATGACCTCGGACGATCTCGACACCGTGCTGCCGGGGATCGCGCCGATCACCTATCTGCACAATGGCTCGAAGTCCCTGAGCTTCCTCAAGATGCCGGATTGCTGGCGCATCATCATCCGCGTGCCCGGCGACGTGCCGGACGAGACCGCGCTGCAGGACGGCTGGTTCGCCGACCGCATCCGCGAGGTCATGCCGAGCTGGACTAAGCCGCCGACCGTTCTGGGACGCGACGTCTACGGCGCCAGCCGCCGGGTCGCCTCGCACTACCATGTCGGCCACGCCTTCCTCGCCGGCGACAGCGCCCACGTCACCAACACCCGCGGCGGCATGAACATGAATTGCGGCATCCACGACGCGAAGGCGCTGGCCGAGGCGATGATCCGCGCCTTGCGCGAGCACCGGCCGGAGCTCGTCGTTGCGGCCGCAACCGAGCGCAAGCGCATCGCCGAGGAGATGCTGATCCCGCGCACCGACCGCAATGTCGCCGGCGGCGCGGACTGGCTGCAGAAGGTGCGCGATCTCGCCGCCTCGCGCAGCAGCGCCATCGACTATCTCGCCACCGCCGCGATGCTCGACATGCTCGAACGCCCGGCCCGCGCCGCCTGAGGGACGCCATGGATCTGTCTCAACTCGCCACGCAGCCGGCGCTCGGTGTCCTCGTCCCGCCGGCCAACCCGACCGTCGAGCCGGAGATGAACCGGCTGATCTCCTCGGGCGCGCGGGTCTACGCCACGCGCCTGCCGGTGATGCCGGACACGACGCTGGAGCAGCGCAACCGCGCCTATATCGCCTCCTACCAGCCGGCGCTGAAGAGCTTCGGCAGCCTGAAGCTCGATGCCGCGACAGTCGCGCTGACCGGGCCGAGCTACCGGCTCGGCGCCAGCGCCGACGATGCCCTGGCCGCATGCCTCTCCGAGGCAGCGGGCTTTCCCGTAGAGACCGCAAGCGGCGCGATCCGCCATGCGCTGAAGGCGATCGGCGCGAAGCGCATCTGCCTGTTTTCGCCATATCCGGCCTGGCTGACCGAGGAGGCTACGAGCTACTGGGCCGGCGCCGGTTTCACCGTCGCGCAGGTCGTCAAGGTCTCCGAGACCTTCCGCGCCTATGAACTGACCACGGAAGAGGTCGAGGACGCCTTGCGCCAGGTCGAGACCACCGGCATCGACGCCATCGTTATGAGCGGTACCGGCATGATCACTCTGCCGGCCATGCTGGGACGCGCCGAGGGCTCGGCCCCGCCGCTGCTCTCGTCCAATCTCTGCTGTGCCTGGTGGATGATGAAGCAGGCTGGCGTGAAGCCCGGCGCGCTGTTAGCGCGAGCCTGCTCACAGCTGAGCGCGACGCTGGACTGAGCCAGGCCCGCCTCAGCCGCCAGGCCGATGGGCGATGCATTTGATCTCGACCAGCAGGCCGGGATGGGCCAGCTCGGAGACACCGATCCGGGTCCAGGCATAGCCTTCGCGCGGGACGAGGCGGTTCTTGACCTCGCGGAACACGTCCATGTGGCGCGCCATCCCGACATGGTAGGTCGTGACATCGACCATGTCGGCGAAGCTGCAGCCGGCGGCTTCCAGCACGATCCGGACATTCTCCCAGGCGGCGGCGAACTGCTCCGCCGGGTCCTCGATCACCTGGAGATCGGCGGTGCGACCGACCTGGCCAACGACATAGACGATCTCGCCGACGCGCACCGCCGGCGCATAGCCGGCCCGCTCGACGATGGCGCGCATCGATTCCGGGACGATGATCTCGCGATCGGCCATTGAATCCTCTCAGGCGTCATGCTCGGGCCTGTTCCGAGCATCTCGTGCCAAATGGGGCTCTGGAGCACATTCGTCCAGAGATTCCCGGCTCTGCGCTGCGCTTCGGCCAAGAATGACGGCCGCGCTTCAGCCCTGCACACCGGTCGGCAGGTCGTCGCGGACGGCGAGGCCGCCGAGATAGTCCTTGACCTCGGCCGATGGGATCACGTCGGCATATTTGCAGTTGAGGTCGAACAGGTTGATCGCGTGGCTCGCCTGGAAACGGTCGAACGCGGTCTCCTCCGGGATCACCACCTTGAAGTTATAGGAATAGGCATCGACCGCCGTCGCCCGCAGGCAGCCCGAGGTGGTGCAGCCGGTGAGGATCAGTGTATCGACGTCGAAGAAGTTGAGATGGCTCATGAAGATGGTGCCGAAGAAGCAGGACGGCTTGCGCTTGCCGATGCGGATGTCCTGCGGGCGCGGCGCCAGCGGCGCGACGGTCTGGGTCGCGTGCGTGCCCTCGGTCGAGGTCTTCTCGGTGCCGCGATGGTTCTTGCCGACCTGGACGCCGGAATCGATCATGTCCGGCCGGCGGGCGCTCTCGGTGTAGAAGACAGGGATGTTCTTCTCGCGCGCCAGTTCCAGCAGCGGCACGATGTGCTCGACCGCCGCCCAGGCCTCGGGACCGCAATGGGTGCGGTACTGCTTCAGACCTTCCAGGATGTCCTCAGGCTTGTCGCCGCAGAAATTGTACTGGGCGTCGATGATGAACAGGGCCGGACGCTTGCCGAAGCCGCCGCGCTTGCCATAGCCGGCCTGCGCATAGACCTGCTTGTCGCGCTCGGTCAGGAAATCGTCCCAGATTCGCTTGGTCATCGTCTTTGAGCCCTTGGTCTTCAGGAGCGGTGCAGGTAGCGGCCGGCCGGCGTCGCGCGGGCATCGGGATCGACGGCGCCGTCGCTGGCGATGATCCGGCCGCGCAGGATCGTGCGTACCGGCGCGCCCTTGAAGCGCATGCCCTCATAAGGCGAGTAGTCGGAGTGCGATTCCTGCGTCGCCGGATCGACCAGAACTTCTCTGTCGGGATCGACGACGACGAGGTCGGCATCCATGCCGACGGCGATGTGGCCCTTGTTCGCGATCGAATAGAGCTTCGCGACATTGGCGCTGGTCGCGGCGGCGATCTGCTCGATCGGCAGCCCGCGCCTGTGCACGCCCTCATGGATCAGGATCGGCAGCAGCGTGCCGAGGCCGGGGAAGCCGGCGCTGGCCTTCCAGATGTCCGGCCCCTTGGTCTCGCGCTTGCGCGGCACATGGTCGGAGCCGATGGTCGAGATCGTGCCGTCGCGCACGCCCTCCCACAGCGCCTCGACATCGTTCCCAGACCGCAGCGGCGGATTGACCTTGCCGAGGAAGCCGATCGGCGACTGGCTGGTCAGCGAAAGGTAATGGCTGCAGGTCTCGACATGGATCGGCGCCCGGCTCGGCCGCTTCGCCCGGCGCACGATCTCCAGGCTCTCGGCGCTCGACATGTGCACGATATTGACCGGGCACTGCGCCTTCTCGCCGAAATAGATCACGCGGAACACGTTCTCGGCCTCGAGGAAGCCGGGGCTCTGCTCGTCCCAGACTGGCAGGTCGTTGCGGCCGGCTGCCTTCAGCGGCTCGCGGAAGACCGGGATGACCTCGACATTCTCACAATGCACGCCGACGACGCCGCCCTTGATGCGCGCCCCCTGCAGCAGCGCCCGGTAGAGCAACCCGTCATCGATCTCGGTGAAGCCCTTCGCCGCGCCCGAGGCGCCCTTGTACATCAGGTAGACCTTGATCGAGGTCACGCCGAAGCGCTCGGCGCATTCCGGCAGCGTGTCGATGTGCAGCTTGCTGGTGACGCCGAAATGGAAGCCGAAATCGATCAGCGACTGGCTCTCGCCGCGCTCCTTCCACGGCCCGGTCGACTGGCGCAGATCGTTGGACCGGTGGAAGGTCATCATCCCGGTGACGCCGCCGATGGCAGCCGAGCGCGATTCCGTCTCGAAATCGGTCTCGTTCGAGCCGAAGCCGATATGGGTATGCGGGTCGATCAGCCCCGGCATCACCCATTTGCCGCGGCAGTCGATCACCTCTTTGGCGCTGGCCTGCTCGCCCGGCGCCAGCAGGGCGGCGATGCGCCCATCCTTGACCGCGACCGAGCCGGTGCGGACCCCGACGCCCGGGAAGACGATCTCGCCCCCCGCCAGCAACAGATCGAAACTCATGGATGCTCCGTAACCAGGGCCGGCGCAGTGCGCCGGGTGAAGAAGGCGAGGACCTCGGCCATGATGCCGCCGGCGCGCAGGCAGGCGCGCTCGCTCCGGGTCGAGACATCGGCCGTGACCGAAAAGCGGATCGAACCGGCAGCGCCGGTGGCGATGACAATGGCCGGGGCGGCCCCGTCAATCGCGGCGACGATCCCCTCGATATCGAAGCGCTCGCTGCCGTCGAGCCCGAGCTGGCGCCAGCCTTCGCCGTCGGCAAAGCGCAGCGGCACCACGCCCATGCCGATCAGGTTGGAGCGGTGGATGCGCTCATAGCCCTCGGCGATGACGGCGCGCACGCCGAGCAGGGCCGAGCCCTTGGCCGCCCAGTCGCGGCTGGAGCCCATGCCATAGTCCTTGCCGCCCAGCACGATGAGCGGCACGCCGCGCTCGCCATAGGCGGTCGCGGCCTCGTGGATGGAGACGACCTCGCCTTCCGGCTGGAGCTTGGTCCAGCCGCCCTCGCGGCCGGGCACCATCTGGTTCTTGATGCGCAGGTTGGCGAAGGTGGCGCGCGCCATCACCTCGTGATTGCAGCGCCGGCCGACATAGGTGTTGAACGCCTTCGGCTCGATGCCGAGCCCGATCAGATAGCGCCCCGCCGGGCTGTCGACCGGGATCTCGCCGCTCGGCGAGATGTGGTCGGTGGTCAGCGAGTCGCCATAGGCGCCGAGCACGCGCGCACCCGTCAGGCGCTCCGGCACACCCTCGCGCGCCCGCTCGCGGGCAAGCTCCAGGAAGGGCGGCTCGACCAGATAGCTCGATTGCGGGTTCCAGCCGAAGCGCAGCCCGCTCGGCGCCGCGAGTTCATCCCAGAGCAGACTCGACGGCAGGTCGCCATAGACCTCGCGGAACAGGCGCGCATCGCCGGCACGTGCCGCCAGCGTGGCGATCTCAGTCTCGTCCGGCCAGAGATCGGCGAGCCGGACCGGGTTCCGCGCATCCGCCCCGTTGAGCGGCTCGCTTTCGAGATCGATGTCGATCCGCCCGGCCAGCGCGAAGGCGACGACCAGCGGCGGCGACATGATGTAGTTGGCCCGCACCTGGCGATGGATGCGGCCCTCGAAATTGCGGTTGCCCGAGAGCGCAGCGGCGGCGACCAGCCCGCCGGCATCGATCGCCTGCGCCATCACCGGCAGCAGCGGGCCGGACTTGCCGCCGCAGGTGGTGCAGCCATAGCCGACGACGCCGAAGCCGAGCCGCTCCAGCGGCGCCAGCAGGCCGAGTTCGTCGAGATAGCGCGTCACCACGCGCGAGCCCGGCGCCAGCGAGGTCTTGACCCAGTCCGGAACGGTGAGCCCGGCAGCCACCGCATTACGCGCCAACAACCCGGCCGCCATCATCACCGCCGGATTGGAGGTGTTGGTGCAGGCGGTGATCGCCGCGATCGCCAGCGCGCCATGCCGCAGCTCGGCCGAACCCGCTGGTGTCGAAACCGGAACGGCCGCAGCAGGGTCGGCGGCAAAACCGCCGTCCGCAAGCGGCTGCGGCAGCCGGCCTACAAAATCCGTCGCGACGGCGGCAAGGTCGAGCCGATCCTGCGGCCGGCGCGGCCCGGCGACGCTGCGGCCAACCTTGCCGAGGTCGATCTCGATCACGCGGGAATAGTCCGGGTCGGGCTGGCCCGGCTCGCGGAACATGGCGTTGGCCCGCGCATAGGCCTCGACGAAGGCGGCCTGCTCCGGCGAGCGCGTGCGGGAAAGATAGCGAAGCGTCTGCGCATCAATCGGGAAGAAGCCGGCGGTCGCGCCGTATTCCGGCGCCATATTGGCGAGCGTCGCCCGGGACGGGACCGACAAAGTCGCCGCGCCCGGCCCGAAATATTCGATCACCGTCGCGACGACGCGCTCGCGCCGCAGCCGCTCGGTGACGGTGAGGACGAGGTCGGTGGTGGTCGCGCCCGGTGGTAAAGCCCCGACGAGCCTGACACCGACGAATTCCGGCACCGGGAAGACATAAGGTTGCCCGAGCATCGCGGCCTGCGCCTCGATGCCGCCCACGCCCCAGCCGAGCACGCCGATGCCGTTGATCATCGGTGTATGGGAATCGCCGCCGATGACGAAGTCCGGGCAGGCGATCTCGCCGAACGCTGTCGACACCCGCGTGATCACCGGAGCGATGTGCTCCAGATTGACCTGATGGATGATGCCGGTACCCGGCGGATAGACACGGACGGAGCGGAAGGCCTGCTGCGCCCATTTCAGGAAGCTGTAGCGCTCGCCATTGCGCTCGAACTCGCGCGCCATGTTGCGCGCCATCGCGTCGGGCGTGGCCGAGACGTCGACCTGCAGGGAATGGTCGACGATGACGTCAACGGGAATGCGTGGCTCGACGCTGGCCGGATCGCAACCGGCTTCGGCGACGGCATCGCGCAGCGAGGCGAGGTCGAGCAGCACCGGCAGGCCGCTGGAATCCGGCAGGATGACGCGGCCGACGGTCAGCGGCACGCCGACGCCGTAATTGTCGCGCCAGTGCAGCATCGCCGCGACGGCGTCCGCACCGATATTGGGATCGCAGAGCCGGCCGCGTTGGAGATTCTCGACGAAGACGCGGCAGGCATAGGGCAGCGTGGCAAGGCCGACACCGGCATGCTCGGCCGCATGGGCGACCGAGACATAAGCTCCCGCCGCGGCATCGATCTTCAGGCTGTCATCGGACGTCATGAAGTCGGCCATTTTGCCGTTCGCATCGCTCTCACCCGCCAAAAATGAAAGCCCGGCCTATAAATGTCAACACTTTCAAAAAAGTATTTTCCTACAGACGTTTTGGTTCCGGGCAGCCAGCTATCGGGTTAAGGCCGCGATGCATATGAAGTTGGCCGCGCGACTTCCTGTGTGCTGACTTTCAACGGGCATCCGTCAAAACTGTTGACACATTTTCAACCCGCTTCTAGCATTCGCCCATGGACCTGCAGGAAGCGGAAACCGGCGAACGGCGCCCCGAGACGCTCGGCGAAGAGGTCTTCGGCCGCATTCTCGAGCTTATCTACAGCACCGAACTCGCGCCCGGCATGGTCGTCAACGAATCCGTGCTGGCGACGCGCTTCGGCGTCAGCCGCGGGCCGGTGCGCGAAGCGATCCGCCGCCTCCAGGGCATCCAGCTCGTCTCGCGCGAGCCGTTCCTACGGGCGCGCGTCGTCTCCCTGTCCGCCCAGGCGATCCTCGAGCTCTTCCAGATGCGCGAAGCGCTCGAAGGCTATGCCTGCCGCCTCGCCGCCCAGCGGATGAGCGAGGCCGAGATCGATGCGTTGATCGCCGATCTCGAAGCAGCCCATTCCGGGCGCCAGCCCGAAGGCGCGCGCTTCGACTTCCACGTGCGGATCGTCCGCGCAAGCGGCAACAATCGCATCATCGACAGCCTCTGCGGCGATCTCTACCACCTGCTGCGCATCTACCGGCGCATCTCCGGGGCCGTGCCGGAGCGCAAGGAGCTCGCGTTCACCGAGCACTGGCAGATCCTGCGCGCCATCAAGATGCGCGACGGCGCACTCGCCGAATCCCTGATGCGCTCGCATGTCGAGCGCGCCGGCCGCCATGTGCTGGCCCAGGTTCCCGAAACTCCATCCCCTGCCGCCACCGATGCGGAGAAACGAGCATCATGATCGCCAGACGCGAGATTTCGGCTCCGGCCGCCTTCCGGGCCCTGCTCAACTCCGGCGAGTTCCTGGTGTCGCCCGGCGTCTATGACGGCTACAGCGCCCGCCTGGTCGAGGCCGCCGGCTTCAAGAGCGCCTGCACCAGCGGCGCCGCCATCGCCAATGCGATCCTCGGCGTCGAGGATCTCGGCATGATGGGGCTGAACGAGAACGTCAATCACTGCCGCCAGCTCGCCCGCTCGATCGCTATCCCGCTGACCTGCGATGCCGACAACGGCTACGGCAACCCGATGAACGTGCATTACACCGTGCAGATGTTCGAGGAGGCCGGCGTCGCCGGCGTCAACCTGGAGGACCAGGTCAGCCCGAAGCGCTGCGGCCACATGCCCGGCAAGGAAGTCGTCTCAAGGGAGGAGATGGTCAAGAAGATCGAGGCCGCCTGCCTCGCCCGCCGCGACGACGACTTCGTCATCATCGCCCGTACCGACGCCCTCGCGGTCGAGGGCATCGACGCGACGCTTGAGCGCATCCGCGCCTACGTCGCCGCCGGCGCCGACGCGATCTTCCCCGACGCCGTCAAGACCGAGGATCAGATCGCCCGCGTCGTCGAGGCCGCCGGCGGCAAGCCGGTCTCGATCAACATGGGCTTCGGCATCCGCCCCCGCCCGACCACGCCGCTGATCCCGCTGCCGCGCCTGAAAGAACTCGGCGTGCGCCGCATCAGCCTGCCGCGCATGCTGCCGGCTGCCGCGATCAAGGCGATGCAGGAAGCGCTCTTCGTGATGCGCGGCGTGATGGAGACCGGCATCCCGGCGGATCGATCCGATCTCCTGGTCGGCATCGACGAGATTTGGGACCTGATGGGCTTCCCCGCCATGCAGGCGCTGGAAAAGCAGCTCCTCACCACCGACCATTACGAGACCAAGTACAAGGCGACAGCGAAAGCCCACTGAGGCGGAGCGGACCATGACGTCCGCCGAGCCCGACCTCGAGGTCGACGTCGTAGTGATCGGCGCAGGCGGCTGCGGTCTCGTCGCGGCGCTCGCCGCGCATGAGGCAGGAGCCGAGGTCGCGGTCGTCGAAAAACTGCCGCGCCTCGCCGGCAACACCATGCTGTCGAGCGGCTCGATCCCCGCTGCCGGCACCCGCTTCCAGGCCGCGGCCGGCATCACCGACGATCCCGCCCGCTTCGCCGCAGATCTGCGCCGAACCGCCGGCCCCCACGAGGCCGAGGCACTGGTCGATCGCCTCGCCGACATCTCGGCGCCGATGGTCGAATGGCTCGCCGATACCATCGGCCTGCCGATCGAATTGATCGGCGCCTACCGCCATGTCGGGCACAGCGTCAACCGTCTCCACGCCGTGCCCTCGCGCCGCGGTGCTGACCTGATGCAGGGGCTCTGGCAGGCAGCGGAGGAACGCGGCGTCCCGGTGGCGCTGGCGACCCCTGCAATCGAACTTGTCGTCGAAGACGGCGCCGTCCGCGGCGCGCGGGTCCGGACGCAAGGCAGCGCGGAGAGCCTGATCGCGGCCAAGTCCGTAATCCTCGCCTGCAATGGCTTCGGCCATGACCGGGAACTCATAGCCCGCCACGCCCCCGACATCGCCGGGGCCGAGTATTTCGGCGCGCTCGGCAGCGATGGCGAGGCGGTGCGCTGGGGCGAGGCACTCGGTGCCCGCTTCGCCAATATGGGCGCCTACCAGGCCCATTCCGCCATCGCCCAGCCGCATGGCGAGCTCGTCACCTGGACCGTCGTCGAGAAGGGCGGCGTCATCGTCGACGAGACCGGCCGGCGCTTCGCCGACGAGACCCTCGGCTATTCCGCTTTTGCCGCGCCGGCGCTGGCACGCGGCGGTCGCCTGTTCGCCATCTATGACAGCCGCATCCGCGAGGCGACCGCCGCCGGCCAGCCGGATTTCGGCGTGCTCGTCGCCCATGGTGGCGCGCCCGATTTCGCCGATGCCACCGCGCTCGCCACAGCGTGCCGCCTGCCGCCGGATGTGCTCGGAGAGACGCTCGCGCTAACGGCCGGTGCAGCCCAGGGCGATCGGCCGGACGTCCTCGGCCGGAAGGCCTGGGGCATGGGGCCCCTGCAGGCGCCGTTCGTCGCGACACGGATCGCTCCGGCGCTGTTCCACACCCAGGGCGGCCTGCTGGTCGACGAGGAGGCGCGCGTGTTGCGCACGGATGGCGGCGTCGTTCCGGGCCTCTATGCCGGCGGCGGGGCCGCAGCCGGCATCAGCGGGCAGGCAGGCGGCGCCGGCTATGCCTCCGGCAACGGCCTGCTCGCAGCGCTCGGCCTTGGCTTCATCGCCGGGCGGGCGGCGGCTCGCCTGACGCGAACCGCCTAGAGGGAGGGCGTGGCCGATGGATCTCCGGGCGCTGCGCTATTTCCGGACCGTCGCCGAATGCGGCAGCTTCAGCCGCGCCTCGGAGATGCTGCGCATTTCCCAGCCGGCGGTCAGCCGCACCATCCGCGAGTTGGAAGGCGAGCTCGGCAAGGAGCTGCTCGAACGCGGCCGCGACGGCGCCCGCCTCACCGAGGCCGGCCGCATCCTGTTCGAGCACTCCGCCCAGCTGCTGCGCCAGGTCGAGCAGGCCGCCAGCGATGTCCGCCGCGGCGCCACCGCCCTGACCGGGCGCCTCACCATCGGCATGCCGCCAGGCGTCGGCCATCTGCTGGCGCCGCCTCTGCTCGCCCGCTTCAGCGCCGCGCACGAACAGGTCGAGATCAAGCTCGTCGGCGGGTTCTCCAGCCAGCTCCGCGACCTGCTCGCCCGCCGCCAGCTCGATCTCGCCTTCGCCCATGATCCGCTGCCGCAGCGCGGTCTCAAGGTCACGCCGCTGCTGCGCGAGGAGGTCTTCGTCGTCGGGCTCCCCGGCAGCCTCGGCGGCGGCACCGGTGGATTGCCCTCGGCCGAGATCGTCAAATTGCCGCTGATCCTGCCGAGCCGGCCGAACGCCTCGCGCCGCCTGCTCGACGCCTGGGCCGCGCGCGAGGGCCTGTGGATCGACGCGCGCTACGAGGTCGACGACCACGTCATCACCAGCGGGCTGGTCCGGCGCGGCCTCGGCGTCAGCCTGATGACCCGTGCCACACTCGCCGCCGGCATGCTCGCCGGGGCGGTCGACATCCGCCCGATCGCGCCGCGCGCCTATTGGCCGCTGGCGCTGGTCGAGCTTGATCTGCCCTCGCCCTCGACGATTGCGGCGGAGTTCGCCCGGATCGCGCTCGGGATCGTCCGCGAGATGACCGAGCAGGGCGGCTGGCCCGGCGCGATCGGCCCGGAGTGAACCGGCCTCAACTCGGCGCGACCAGCGAGGCCCCGCCGCAGACATAGAGCGTCTGGCCGGTGATCGCCCCGGCTTCCGGCCCCAGCAGGCACTGCACGAGATAGGCGACCTCGTCCGGCGCGATCAGCCGGCCGATCGGCAGCGAGACGGCAGGCGCCTCGCCGCGGCCGGGATCGCGCAGCATCGGCGTATCCGTCGCAGCTGGCGCCACGACATTGACTGTGATGCCGCGCGGCGCCAGTTCGAGCGCGAGGCTCCGGGCAAGGCCATGCACCGCCGCCTTGCTCGCGGCATAGGCGCCGCGCCCGGGCCGGCCGAGCGCGCCGCGGCTCGACAGCAGCACGATACGCCCGCGGATATCGGGCAGGACCGGCGCAAGCTCACGCAGGATCGCAATAGCGGCGCCGACATGCAGCCGCCAGAGCGTCTCGACATCGTCGTCGCGGATCTCGGCGATGCGCCCCGTCCGCATTAGCCCGGCGCAATGCACGAAGGCGTCCGGCGGCTCCGCCAGGATGTCCGGCAAGGCACTCGCCAGCGCAGCGGCATCGAGCAGGTCGAGCGGCACTGTGCGCAGGCCGGCAGCCTCCGCCTCGGTCGGTGCCGCCTGGCGGTCGATCCCGGTCACGCGCCAGCCAGCTGCCAGCAGGCGCTGCGCCAGCGCAAGGCCGATCCCGGACGAGCTGCCGGTAATCAGGGCGTGGCGGGAGAATACCGCCTCAGCCATCGGCCGGCTCCGGCTGTATCGCCGCACCATCGATCACCAATCGCTCGCGCAGCAGCGGAACGACCTCCTCGGCGAAATTGGTAAGCCCCTCCGCCATCGGGTGGAAGCGCAGCATCAGGCAATCTACGCCGATGCGTGAGTACGTCTCGATCCGCTGCGCCAACAATTCCGGTGTGCCGACTAGCCCGGCCCCAAGCCCGCGCGCAGCCACGGCGGCGATGCGGCTGCGCTTGCCGTAGTCCAGCATCTCCTCGGCCTGGGCGTGAGCGTCGTCCTGCGTATCGGCGCAGATCACATGCGCGCTGAGCCCGATGCCGAGTTCGCGCTCGTGGCCGGCGGCGAGCGCCTTCATCTCGGCGATCTCCTGCGTCATCACCGCCAGGTTGTCGTCATAGAGGCGGTAATCGGGCACGTAGTCGGCGAACCAGACATCGCAGCTTTCCGCCACCAGCGCCTTGCCCTCGGGCGAGCGACTGGCGGCGTAGATCGGCGGCGGCGAGCGGCGCGCCTTCAAGGGCAGGCTCGCCTTGTCGACCGTGTAGAAGCGGCCGCTGAAGGAGAACGCCTCCTGCGTCCACAGCCCGCGCAGCACCCGGACGAATTCGCCGAGGCGCGCGGCGCGGTCGGCGCTGCTCTCCAGCCAGCCGCCATTGCCGAACAGATTGAGCTCGTCGGGCCACCAGCCATTGACCAGGTTGATCGCGAAGCGCCCGCCGCTGATCCGGTCGAGCGAGGCGCCCATCTTGGCCACGGCCTGCGGCGTGACGATGCCGGGATGGGCGGCGACCATCAGCTCCATCCGCTGCGTCCGCTGCGACAGTGCCGAGGCCATCACCCAGGATTCGAGATCCGGCCCCAGCCAGCGCTCGGCGATCAGGGAGATCGAGAACCCCGCTTCTTCCGCCTGCTGCAGGATGCGAGCGGCAAATTCGAAGGAGGTGTCGGCCGCATCCCCGGCGCCCGCCGTGCCGAGCTCGGCGATCGCACGCTCCATCTCGGGTTCGGCGCGGATGGTGTGGGGCAGCGGCGCCCAGATTCCCAGTCTCATGGCGCAGTCCCGGTCGACGTGAAGGCCGCGGCGGGCTGCACGGACGCCAGCCCGACGAGCGCCGATCCCTGCGAATGGGCGAAGGCAAGCACCTGCTCGCCGACGCGGCGGAGATCGGCGGCGACTGCAGGGTCGCTGCAAATTCCCCCGGCGAACAGGCCGGGCGCCGTGCGGATCGTTGCGCCGTACGGCGTCGGCCAGCCCCGTAGCGCGTGCGCGATCGTCCGCAGCGTCGCCAGCGTCTGGCCCGCCGCCTGCCATCCGGCGGCACAGGCGATCAGCCCGATCGGAATACCGTCGAGATAGGGCCGCGGCTCCCCCGACAGCTCCTCGGCATAGTCGAGCGCGTTCTTGATCAGGCCGGAGATGGTGCCGTGATAGGCCGGGCTCGCGATGATGAGCCCGTCGCAATGCATCAGCGCCGAAACCAGCGCTGCAGCACCCGCATCCTGGCGCGCGATGCCTGGCTGATAGAGCGGCAGCAGCAGGTCGCGCCCGGCGAAGATGCGGATCTCGGCCTCATCCGCGATCGCCTCGCAGGCCTGGCGCAAGGCGAGTTCGCTCGAGGATTGCTCACGGGGCGTGCCGCCGATGCCGACGATGAGCGGCTTGACGGCGGGCATTCTCGCGGGAGGGGACGTGGCCAGCATGGGCTCCGGCTCGGACAGGACAGGGCGCCTCACAAGACCGGGCTCACGACCCGGCGTCCAAGGCCGTTTCGTCATCGCCCCATAAGCGGATTGCATGCAGATCTCGCACATACTGTTGACACTATAGACGATGGACTCTGCGCCATCTCCAAAGTGCACCGCGCCCCTGCAACACCAGCCTCATTGAGGGAGGACCATGAGGCGCTGCTGATGCAGGACTTCAACTGATAATGCCCGCCTGACCGCCCGATTTCGAGACACGTGCCGAAATATGCGTCAGCCAGCGCCGCAAGAAGTGTTGACATTTCATTGCATACAGCAAAGGCTCAGGCATCGCGCGCCTGGTCCGGCTCCTTGCCACTAGGCTCCGATCAGGCCGGAACGAGGGAAGACGAACGATGAGCGGGATGGACGAAGCGGGAATCGGGAGGCGCGCCCTCCTCGGCGGGTTGGCCGCTACGGCCGGGCTCGGCCTGGTGAGCCGGGCTGCCTTCGCCTTTCCGACGCAACCGATCACCTTCGTCGTGCCCTATGCGCCGGGCTCGACCGATCAGTTCGCCCGCGCCTTCGGCACCGAGATGGAGAAGATTCTCGGAAAGAACGTGCTGGTCGAGACCCGTCCCGGCGCCGGCGGCACGATCGGCGCGAACTACGTCGCCAAATCGGCCAAGCCCGACGGCCACACCCTACTGTTCTCGACCTCGGCGCCGCTCTCGGTCGCGCCGCACCAGAACCAGTTGCCCTATGCGGTGTCCGATCTGCGGCCGGTCGCCCGCGTCGGGCTCGGCCCCAACGTCATGGGCGCCCGCGTCGGAGCCCCCTTCAACGACGTGAAGAGCCTCGTCGCCTATGCCAAGGCCAATCCGGAGAAGGTCACCTTCGGCAGCGCCGGCACCGGCGGCGGCACGCATCTCTCCGGCGAGGCGTTCGCGCTGGCCGCCGACATCAAGCTGACCCATGTGCCCTTCCCTGGCGCGACGCCCGCGGTGGCGGCGACCGTCGGCGGCACCATCGACCTCGCGCTCGGCTTCGCCCAGTCGATCGTGCCGCAAGCCAAAGGCGGCCGGATGGTCGCGATCGCCCAGTTCGGCAAGACGCGCGCCAAGATCCTGCCGGACGTACCGACCTTCGCCGAATCCGGCGTCGACCTCGCTTTGTCGCCGCTGGTCGGCATCTGGGCGCCGAAGGCGACGCCCGACGCGGTGGTGCAGCAGCTCGCCGCCGCGATCGAGAAGGCCGCCGCCGGCCCGGCCGTCGTCGCCTTTGCACAGAGCACGATGACCGAGGTCGAGTTCGCCGGCCCCGACATCTTCGGCCGCGAGATCGCCGAGGAGAGCGCGATGATGAAGCCGCTACTCGTCAAGCTCGGCCTGGCCAAGTGACCGGAGAGACGAGCAGCCTGGCAGCGACCCTGCGGCCGCGCCTCGGCGCGATCGCGGGCATCGTCTTCGGCCTGATCGGGACCTTAGCCTCGCTGCAGCTGCCGCTCGGCACGAGCCGGCTGCTCGGCCCCGGGGCGGTGCCGCTGCTGCTCTCGCTGGCGATGACCGGCCTGAGCCTCGCGCTGCTCGTCAAGCCGGGTTCGGACGAGGCCGAAGCGGATGAGGAGGATGGCGGCCTGCACGGCGCGGCCATGGTCGCGCTCGTCGCGCTGATGATCGGCGCCTTTGCGTTGCTGCTGACCTGGCTCGGCTTCATCGTCGCCGGCACCGCGCTGATGTACGGCCTCTATGCGATCGGCGAGGAGAAACCGGTCTCGGCCAAAGCCCTCCTCCGGGCCGTGCTGACCGCGCTCGCCGCCTATCTGCTCTTCGTCGTCGCGCTCTCGGTCAACATGCCGGCCGGCACGCTCTGGGGTTACTGATGGAAGGCTTGCTCGGAGGGTTCATCGTCGCCCTGAAGCCGATGAACCTGGTCTTCTGCTTTGCCGGCGCGTCGATCGGCACGCTGATCGGCGTTCTGCCCGGTCTCGGGCCCACGGCTGCGATCGCGATGCTGCTGCCGCTGACGATCGGGCTCGACCCGGTCTCGGCAATCATCATGATCGCCGGCATCTATTACGGCGCCAGCTATGGCGGCTCGACCACCGCCATCCTCGTCAAGATTCCCGGCGAGGCCCAGAGCGTCGTCACCTGCCTCGATGGCTACAAGATGGCGCAGCAGGGCCGCGCCGGCGCCGCCATCGCCATCGCCGCGATCGGCTCCTTCGTCGCCGGTACGGTCGGCGCGGTCGCCATCGGCCTGATCAGCATGCCGCTGGTCGAGTTCGCCATCCGCTTCGGCCCGGCCGAGAACCTGTCTCTGCTGCTGCTCGGCTTCATAGTCATCCTGGTCCTGGCCAAGGGCAACGTCGTCAAGTCGCTGATCATGATCGCCGCCGGCCTGCTGCTCAGCATGGTCGGACAGGATGTCATCACCGGCCAGCCGCGCTTCACCCTCGGCATTCCCGAGCTCACCGACGGCTTCGGCGTCGTCGTGGTCGCGATGGGCATCTTCGGCCTCGGCGAGGTCTTCGAGAACGTCGAGAAATTCCGCACCCGCTCGATGCAGGCGGTTCCCGTCGGCAGCCTGATGCCGACCAAAGACGACTGGAAGCGCTCGGCCATGCCGATCGCCCGCGGCTCGGTGCTCGGCTTCCTGATCGGCCTGCTGCCGGGCGGCGGCGCGACGCTCGCCTCCTTCATCTCCTATGGCGTCGAGAAGAAGTTCACCAAGCATCCGGAGGAGTTCGGCAACGGCGCCGTCGAGGGCGTCGCCGGGCCGGAGGCCGCCAACAATGCCGGCGCGGCCGGCTCCTTCATCCCGCTGCTGGCGCTCGGGCTGCCCGGCAACCCCGTGACCGCCCTGCTGCTGGGAGCGCTGATCGTCCACAACGTCACGCCCGGCCCGCTGATGATCCAGGAGCGGCCGGAGATATTCTGGGGCGTGATCGCCTCGATGTATGTCGGCAACGTCATGCTGGTGCTGCTCAATCTGCCGCTGATCGGCATCTGGGTGCAGCTGCTGAAGGTGCCCTATCGCGCGCTTTATGCCGCGCTGATCCTGTTCATGATCATCGGCGCCTATTCGCTCAACAACAACCCGGTCGAGATTCTGCTCCTCCTGCTGTTCGGCGTGCTCGGCTACGGCCTGCGCAAATTGCGCTTCGACACCGCGCCGCTGATCCTCGCCTTCGTGCTGGGCGGGCCGATCGAGTTCAACCTGCGCCAGACCATGATGCTGGCGCGTGATCCGCTCGACTATCTGATGGGCCGGCCGATCGCCCTGACCATACTGGCCTTCGGCCTGCTGCTGATCATCCTGCCGATGTTCTCGAAGGTCCGTCAGAAGCTGATGGTGGCGCGGGCGGTCAATGAGCTCTGAGGCGATCCTCTCTCCAGCCCTGGCGGCCGAGCGCCATGACGGGCCAAAGGCGCTCGCTTTGCGCTATCTCGCGGCGATGGAGCGCCGCGACATTGACGCCGCCCGCAGCTTCATCGCCGCTGATGCCGCGTTCGTCTTTCCCGGTGGCGCGAGGCGGAGCGATCTTGCCGCGATCGTCGCCGGCTCGTCCGGCCGCTATCGCAGCATCGCCAAGCATATCGAGCGCTGCGACCTCTGCGAGCAGAGAGACGGCACCGCCATCGTCTATGTCCTCGGCGGCCTCTATGGCCGATGGCCTGATGGCACCGCCTTCTCCGGCATCCGCTTCGTCGACCGCTTCGAGATCGCCGGCGGATCGATCCGGCGCCAGGACGTCTGGAACGACAGCGGCGAGGCCCGATTGGCCGCGCAAATCTCGGATCCGGGCTGAGGCTGTCTCATTCACTCCCGAACCGGCTGCCGCAAGCGCGTCGTTGAGCAGACGGGGATGATGCCTTCCGTCGGCCGAGGCTGCCGGCTGTCAGGCTGAGCCGGAGGAACTGCGGCAGAACTGCAACAATTTGTTTTATCTCAAGATGTGAACGGCTGTTCATTGCCTCCTGCCCTTACCCGCCTAAGCCTGTGGCGCGGTTGGGTTGGGCATTCTCATGATATCGGTCACCACTCCTGCGCTCGGCGGGACATCTCGCACGCGGCTCGCATCGCACCTGCTCGCGGGCACGGCGCTCGTGCTGCTCCTGTCCGCCGGGCAGGCGCTCGCCAATGGCGGGCGCGGTGGCGACCGAAGCAGCGCGCAACCGGGCTCCGGCGGCGCGGGCGGCATCGACAACCCGACGGGTGCCGGTGGTGCGGGCGCCAGGGGTCAAATAGCGCCAGGAGGCAACGCGGGCGGCGGCGGCGGTGGCGCCGG
>NZ_LNCQ01000055.1:0-46818 GCF_002831785.1 Allobosea sp. FBZP-16
ACCAATCGTTCCAATGTTGCAGTGCGGCTTCGTCCGAGCAAACTTCTCTTTGGCCATGACACCTTAGTTCCTGACGACGCCCGCGCAGGGCCGGAAAACGCGGTCGCATTAGGGGGTTTTGGGGCAGGATGCAAGCCAAAGGCAAAGTATCGCGCCAGAGCGTCGCCCGCGCGGGCCGCTTGCCCTGGCGATGCCATGGCGGCAGAAGCGTTTTCGAACCCGCCGGCCCTCGCCCGGCACCGCTTCGGAGTGGACCATGACCGAACCCCAGCCCGGCCCGCGCATCACCATCACCTATTGCAGCATGTGCAACTGGCTGCTCCGTTCAGCCTGGATGGCGCAGGAGCTGCTGCAGACCTTCGGCCAGGACCTCGGCGAGGTCGTGCTGATCCCGCGCACCGGCGGCATCTTCCAGATCCACTACAATGGCGATCTGATCTGGGATCGCACCGTCGATGGCGGCTTCCCGGATGTGAAGCAGCTCAAGCAGCGCGTGCGCGACCGGCTCGATCCCGAGCGCGATCTCGGCCATCTCGACGACCACAAGAAGAAGCTCGTCGAGAGCTAAGGGGCCATATCTACAGCCCTCATCCTGAGGAGCCGCGCAGCGGCGTCTCGAAGGATGCTTCAGGAAGCTCCGGAAACAGCTGGACCATCCTTCGAGACGCGGACTGACGTCCGCTCCTCAGGATGAGGGCTGGAATAGAGTTTCGGCGCGGCCTCAGATGCCGCCGCCGCAATCGCCGGCCAGGATCTGGTCCATCGAGCGCGAGGGCTCGGCGCAGCCGGCCTCGCCCACCACCTTGGCCGGCACGCCGGCGACCGTGGTGTTGCGCGGCACCGCCGCGAGCACGACCGAACCGGCGGCGACGCGGGCGCATTGCCCGACCTCGATGTTCCCGAGGATCTTGGCGCCGGCGCCGATCAGCACGCCCTTGCGGATCTTGGGATGGCGGTCGCCGCCCTGCTTGCCGGTGCCGCCCAGCGTCACGTCCTGCAGCATCGAGACATTGTCCTCGATCACCGTGGTCTCGCCGACGACGAGGCCGGTGGCGTGATCGAGGAAGATGCCCTTGCCGATCTTGGCAGCCGGGTTGATGTCGGTCTGGAACACTTCCGACGAGCGGCTCTGCAGATAGAGCGCGAAGTCGCGCCGGTCCTGCCGCCACAGCCAATGCGCCAGGCGGTGCGTCTGGAGCGCGTGGAAGCCCTTGAAATAGAGCACCGGCTCGATCAGCCGGTAGCAGGCGGGATCGCGGTCGAGCACGGCGAGCACGTCGGCGCGGATGCCCTGCCCGATCTCGGGATCGGCGTCGATCGCCTCGTCGAAGGCCTGCGCGATCAGCTCTGCCGGCACGGCGCCATGGCCGAGCCGCGCCGCGATGCGATGGGCGACCGCGGCCTCGAAGCTCGGCTGGTTCAAGATCGTCGCCAGGACGAAGCTCGCCATCGCCGGCTCGCTCGCGATCGCCAGCTCGGCTTCGTTGCGCAGGCGGGACCATACGGGATCGACACGGTCGAGGCCGGTGGCTGGATCGCGGATCTCGATATTCGGGCGCCCGGATGGCATGGCGTTCTCCGCTACGGTTCGCTCGTAGATCAATCTGGTGCGATCAGCTCGCGCCAGAGCACGTGGTGCCGCCTTCTAGCTGAATCAAGCCGCAAAGAACAAGAATCGATTTGCGAGGCAAGTGTCGCAAGCCATTGGCGTAGAATAATATTCTACCTGAGGAGAACGTTGTTCTACGGTCGGCGGGCCAGGAACTCGACGACTGCCTGCTTGTGCGTACGATCGCCCACCGCGAGATTATGATCACGCCCCTCGATGGCGAAGCTTTGCGCGCCCGGGATCAGCGCCGCCAGCTCCGGGCCGGAGCCTGAGACGTCGTCCTTCGTGCCGACGCTGACCAGGGTCGGCACCGCGATATGGCCGACCTCCTCCTTGCTCAGCGTCTGGCGCGTGCCGCGTATGCACGCCGCGAGGGCTCTGAGATCGCTGCCGGTGTTCTCGGCGAAGGCGCGGAACATGCGCTGCATCGGATCGGACAGGTCGGCGAGCGAAGGCGCCTCCATCGCGTCGGCGATGCCGAGTGGCAGCCCGACCCCCTCGACCAGATGGATGCCGAGCCCGCCCAGCAGCAGCGAGCGCACGCGCTTGGGATGGGCGAGCGTCAGGTGCGAGGAGATCCGCGCCCCCATCGAATAGCCCATGATGTCGGCGCGCTCGATCGAGAGATGGTCCATCAGCCGGCGCGCATCCTCGGCCATAATGTTGGAATGGTAGGCCTCGGGATCGTAGAGCTTCTGGCTGCGGCCATGGCCGCGATTGTCGTAGAGCACGACGCGCCGGCCGGCATGGGTCAGCGTCTTCGTCCACTGCGTGTTGACCCAGTTCACCGCATGACTCGAAGCGAAGCCATGGATCAGCACGATCGGATCGCCGGTGCCTTCGCCGGTCGGGGCGAGGTCGAGATAGGCGATCTGCACGCCGTCGGAATCGAATGTCTGCATCGGCCCTGCCGCCAAGCTTGCTGTGATCGTCGGGTTGGTCTGCCATGGCGGCGCGGCTTTGGGTAGCATCCTCTCACCTGGGCGCTGGTCGTCCCGGGCGACCGGCGGGAGACCCGGGACCCGTTCCGGACCCTCTATCGGACAAGCTCCGGAATGGATCCCGGATCTCCGCTTCGCTACGTCCGGGATGACTCGCGCAAGTTGATGAGGAAGGGCCGCCCCTTCCCGCGACGCCGCGCGCCGCTTATGACGAGACCATGAGCGAGCAAGCCCAATCCTCGGCCGGCGGCCGTATCGAACTGGTCGATCTGGCCCGCGGCATCGCGTTGCTCGCGATGTTCGTCTACCACTTCGCCTACGATCTCTCCTATTTCCGGCTGATCCGGGTCGACGTCGTCACCGATCCGGCCTGGCGCGCCTTCGCCCGGCTGATCGCCGGCTCCTTCCTGGTGATCGTCGGCTTCAGCCTGGTGCTGGCGACACAAAAGGGCTTCGACCGCGGCAATTATCTGCGCCGTGTCGCCCTGATCGCCTGCGCCGCGGTCCTCGTCACCTCCGCGACCTGGTTCGCGCTGCCGGATGTCTTCATCTTCTTCGGCATCCTGCATCACATCGCGCTGGCGAGCGTGCTGGCCCTGCCCTTCCTGTTCCTGCCGACGGTGGTCATCGCCATCACGGCAGTCATCGTGTTCGCCCTGCCCTTCATCCTGGGTCACAACGTCTTCACCCAGGACTGGCTCTCCTTCCTCGGCTTCGGCCCCTGGCCGCTCACTGCCGATTTCGTCCCGGTCTTCCCCTGGTTCGGCTGCGTGCTCGCCGGCATGGTGCTGGCGCGGACAGCTCTGCCGAAAGCGCCGGGCAGCTTCTGGGCGAACTGGCGGGCGACGTCCGCCCCCGCCAAGGTCATCGTCCTCAGCGGCCGCAACAGCCTGTTCGTCTATCTCGTCCACCAGCCGCTCTTCATCGGCGCGCTGTTCCTGTTCATGCAGGCCACCGGCCAGGTGGCCACGCAGAAGCTTCCGGATGCCGAGGCCGCACCGTTCCTGACCGCCTGTGAGCGCTCCTGCACCGGTACCGGCACGCCGAAGGAGATCTGCGAGCGCGTCTGCGGCTGCTCGATGGACGGTCTCAAACAGGCGAATCTCTGGGTCAAGGCGCTCGCCGATGCGCTCAGTCCGGCGGAAACCGAGCAGGCGCGCGGGATCGGCCAGAGCTGCGCCCGCCAACCCTGATCGCCTCGTCGCGCGCAGCGGCGACAGGTCACGGCAGCAGCGATGTCGGTCTGCTTCACGCGCGCTGGCGCAGCCCGCGGCGAACGATTATGGTGCCGCCGAATTTGCAAGGACGAAAACCATGGCCGATCACGGCACCCCGCATTTCCACAATGATCCCGGCGTCGCCGTGATCCATGTCGGCGCGCGCGAGTTCATGTGCATCGGCGCCAAGCCGCCCTTCGACCATCCGCACGTCTTCCTCGACATGGGTTCCGACGACGAGATCGTCTGCCCCTATTGCTCGACGCTGTTCAAATACGAGCCGTCGGTCGGCCATGGCCACAGCAAGCCGGCCGAGTGCGAATACCACGACACCGCCGCCAAGGCGGCGTGAGGATATCCTGCCGGGGGCGCGGCAGGACATGACATCGTGGCCACTCTCCCGATCCTCATCGCGGGCGCCGGCATCGGCGGCTTGACCGCCGCGATCGCGCTCGCCCGCCGCGGCATTCCCGTCGCGATCGCCGAGAAGCGCACCCGCTTCGACGAGGCCGGCGCCGGCATCCAGGTCTCGCCCAATGCCGGGCGCGTGCTCGAATCGCTCGATCTCGGCCTTGCCCTGCGCCGCGCTGCGATTCGGCCCGAGGCGCTGGCGATCGGCCATTGGGGCGGCGGCAAGCCTCTGCTCGCCATGCCCTTCGCGCCGCCGGTCGAAGGCGCGACGCCCTCGCGCTCGCTGAAGCGCGCCGATCTGCACCAGCTCCTGCTCGATTCGGCCAGAACCCTGCCGAACATCCGTTGGATCATCGGCCGCGGCCTCGTCGATGCGCATGAGACCGAGGAAGGCGTCACCGTCACGCTCGGCAGCGAAAGCGGCGGTACCGAGGCGGTCGAGGCCATGGCCCTGATCGGCGCCGACGGGCTCTGGTCGCGCGCCCGCGCCCTCGTCGGCGATGCGGGCGAGCCCGGCTTCACCGGCTGGGAGGCCTGGCGCTCGCTGATCCCGGCGGAAGGCTTGCCCGACGCGCTGCGCCGCCCGGCGGTCGCGCTGCATCTCGGCTCCGCCCGCCATGCGGTGCATTACCCTGTCTCCGGCGGCAAGGAGATCAATCTCGTCCTGATTCGCGCGGCGCGCGAGGCACGGCCCGGCTGGTCGCGCGAGGGCGACGCCTCGCAGCTGACCGAGATCGCCCGCACTGCCGGCCCTGGCCTGCGCGACCTGATCGAGCGCGCGCCGAACTGGCGGATCTGGTCGCTTTACGACCGCGCGCCCGCAAGGATGGCGAAGGGCCGCATCGCTTTGCTCGGCGACGCCGCCCATCCGATCCTGCCCTTCCTGGCCCAGGGCGCGGCTCTCGCCATCGAGGACGCTGCCGTGCTGGCGCATGAGCTTGCGATGCGGCTGGCGCGCGAAGGATCAGCCGCGGTACCGGCGGCGCTGGCAGCCTATGCCGGGGCGCGGACCGAACGTGCCACGCGGGTCCAGCAGGCCAGCCGCAAGAACGGCGAGGCCTATCATCTCGGCCGGCCCTGGAGCTTCGCCCGCGACTTCGCCATGCGCCGCATGGGTCCAGACGGCATGCGCAAGCGCCACGCCTGGATCTATGATTGGCGCGCGCCGTCCTGACGAAATCGTCATCGCCCGGGCACGGCCGATCTCGTCAACGCCGCATTCGCTTCCTAGATTGTGCGCGGGTGACACGAAACGAAACGAGCCAATGATCCGTATCGACCTCAACAACGCCGCCAGCGCCCGCCTGGTCCGCTTGCCCCGCTGGGCGAGCTGGCTGGTCATGGCCGGTGCCTTTGTCGTCGGCGTGCTGATTTTCCTGGTCGCGGCCAGCCTGGCACTGATCCTCGTGCCGCTCGTCATCGCCGGCGGTGCCTTCGCCGCCTGGCAGATGCGCCGCCGCATGCGCGCGGCCGGCATCGATCCGCAGAACCCATTCGAGCGCAGGCGGCCCGAGACGGCGCGTGGCGAGATCGTCGACGCCGAATACCGGGTGATCGAGCCGGGCGAACGCCGTTAAGCGCCGGCGCGGGCCCCAAGTTCGGCCCGCAGCCGGGCATTCTCCGCCTCCAGCTCTTCCAGACGCTGCCGCACCGGCGCGAGCGCCGGCGCCAATTCGGCCTCGCTGAAGCGCGGCGTGATGTGCTGCGGGCAGTTCCAGTCAAAGGCCTCGACCTTGATGGTGACGCCGCGCTCCGGCACGGCGCGATAGCCCGGCACGATCAGGCGCTGCGCCAGCTCCGGCTCGGCGGCGAGATCGTGAAAGCTGGCCCGGCCGAAGATCTTCAATCGCGCCCGATGGCCGTAGTCCATCAGGAACAGGCAGAGTCGGTCATCGGCCGATAGGTTGCCGAGGCTGAGATATTGCCGGTTGCCGCGCAGGTCGGCGAACCCGAGCGTCGTCTCGTCGAGCACGCGCAGAAAGCCCTCCGGACCGCCGCGATGCTGCAGATAGGGCCAGCCCGTCTCCGACACGCTCGCCAGGTAGAAGGAGTCGCGCGCCGCGATGAAACCGGCCTCGGCCTCACCGAGCCGGTCATGATGCGGCTCGCCCGCCTCCTGCCTTGCATAGCTGCGCCGGCTGCCCTGTGCTTCCTGGGCAGCCTTCACGGCCGGTGTCGTCGCGATCTCTAGGAAACGGTGGGTCATCTCGGGTGCCTCCGCCGGTCGAGATGACCATTTCAGCGACGGATCGCAATCACCGCTGCGGGCAGTTCAGAATTCCAAACTGTGCAACAATCCCGCTCACGCGGTCAGCCGCACCAGCACAGCGCCCGCTGCCGCACTGGCCGCCAGCACCGGCACCATGCCGAGCTTGAAGCGAAGCAGCGCGATCATCGCTAAAGCCGCCAGCAGCGCCGCCCGCCAGTCGAGCGAAGCCAAAACCGGCAGATCCGGCGCGAGCGGGCCGATCACGACCGGCCGCACGGCCTTGAACAGCACATGCAGGCCGAACCAGAGCGCGAGATTGGCGATGACGCCGACGACAGCGGCGGTGATCGCCGTCAGCGCCGCCGAGAGTGCCTTGTTGCCGCGCAGCGCCTCGATGTAGGGCGCGCCGAGGAAAATCCAGAGGAAGCAGGGCGCGAAGGTCACCCAGACCGTCAGCAGGCCGCCCAGGCTGCCGGCGACCAGTGGATCGAGCCCGCCATGCCCGCGCCAGGCGGCGAGGAAGCCGGTGAACTGCAGCACCAGGATCAGCGGCCCCGGCGTCGTCTCGGCCAGGCCGAGCCCGTCGACCATCTCGCCGGCGACGAGCCAGCCATAGGTCTCGACCGCCGCCTGCGCGACATAGGCGAGCACGGCATAGGCGCCGCCGAAGGTGACGACCGCCATGGCGCTGAAGAAGGCGCCGATCTGGGTGAAGACATTGCCGCCGCCGAGCAGCACCCAGAGCAGCGCGACCGGCCCGAGCCAGAGCGGCAACCAGAGCGCCAGCACCCGCAGTGCCCTCCCCGCCGAGGGCTCGGTATGGGTGAGCTCGCCGCGCTCGAACATCAGGTCGACCACGCCCTTGAACTCCGGCGCGCCGTCCTTGCCGGCATGGCCACCGCCACCGAACAGGGCCGGCGCCCAGCGGTTGCCCAGCCAGCCGACGAGCCCCGCGCCGAAGATCACCAGCGGGAAAGGCGCCTTGAGCAGGAAGAGCGCCAGGAAGGCGGCGATCGCGATCACGATCATCGCCCGGTTTTTCAGCGCCCGCTTGCTGATCCTCAGGCCGGCCTCGATGACGATGGCGAGCACCGCCGCCTTGACGCCGAAGAAGAGCGCATCGACCAGCGGCACCTGGCGATAGAGCACATAGAGCAGCGAGAGGCCCCACATCACCAGTGCGCCCGGCAGGATGAAGAGCAGCCCTGCGATCAGCCCGCCGACCGTGCGGTGCATCAGCCAGCCGATATAGGTGGCGAGCTGCTGCGCCTCCGGGCCGGGCAGCAGCATGCAGTAGTTGAGCGCATGCAGGAAACGGCGCTCGCCGATCCAGCGGCGCTCGTCGACCAGCTCCTTGTGCATCAGCGCGATTTGCCCGGCCGGCCCGCCGAAGGAGAGCAGGCCGATCTTGAGCCAGACCCGCGTCGCCTCGGTGAGGGTCGGCGTGGCGGGGGCGGCCATCGCCGCCCCTTCATTCGTCACAGTCGTCATCGCCCGGTCCTCAGATCTTTCCCGGCGCGGACGGCCAGTTATGGGTTTCGTCGCCCGCGTCGCGGCACCAGCGATAGAAGGCGTCGTAGAGCAGCATGCCGGCCTCGAGCTGTGCCAGATCGTCGCGATACATCCGTGACAGGCCGAGCGACGCCGCGAGGAAGCCGGCCGCTTGCGGCACGAGATCGAGCCGCGCGGTATCGGCCGCCCGCACGATCATGGCGAGCTGGTCGAGCGCCGGCGACGACAGCCCGAACTGCTCGATCATCGTGTCGAAGCTGCAGCGCTCGCCGCGATGGCTCCAGAACACGCCGTCGATATCGAACGGCGTCGCCCCGAAGCGGTCGGCGACATCCGCGACCTCCGAAGCCGAGACGAACAGGAAGACGGCGTGAGGATCGACGAAGCGGCGGATCAGCCAGGGACAGGCGATGCGGTCGACCTTCGGCCGCGCCCGCGTCACCCAGAGCGTGCGCCCGGCTGCATCGCGCTGCGGCAGCTTGCCGGTCTCGACCAGCAGCCCGCCCGCCTCGCGCCAGGCCTCGAAGCCCCCCGCGAGATTCTCCGCCGCGACGCCCTCATGCCTCAGCCAGGCGGCGACGCCCTCGCTGAGCTTCTGCCCGCGCTGGCAGATGACGACGACCTTGCGGCCGGCATAGGCCAAGGCCCAGGCGGCAACGTCGCGATGGCTGCGCCGTTCGCTCGCCGGCAGCAGGCGCGGATCGGCGGCAACGTCCTCGTCGATGCGGACATCGACCAGGGTGGGCGCATCGGGCAGGCCGACGAGCCGAGACAATTGCGCAGGCGTGATCTGGATGTTGGAAGACATGAGCGTCCATCCTTGAGCGAAGGAGTGTGGACGCGATCCTTGGGCTGACGCCTCACGGGGCGGTCGCGATTGGCCCCTGCGGCAAGTTTAGATCACTGCATTGAGACAGGGTCAACAATCGCTCGCTTCCCTCTTGCCAAAATAAACGCGGGTCGTCCCGGGCGACCGGAGGGAGACCCGGGACCCATTCCGGAACCTTTATCGGATAGGCGCCGGAATGGATCCCGGATCGGCGCCGCTCCGCGGCTTGTCCGGGATGACACCGTGATGAATGTCGGAGCCCAACCTCGTTTCGGCTGGGCGCTCAGGATGAGGATTACGAGAGCTTCTCAATCGATCCGGCTGACCAGCAGCTTGTCGATCCGCCTGCCGTCGAGATCGACCACCTCGAAGCGCCAATGGCCTTTTTCGAAGCTCTCGCCGACGTTGGGCAGCCGATTCATCTCGGCCAGCACGAAGCCGGCAACGGTCTGGTAGTCGGCGTCGCGCGGCACATGGATGCCGAGCTCGTGCGAGAACTCGTCGACTTGCATCCAGCCGGCGACCAGGAAGGAGCCGTCGGCACGGGGGACGATCGCCGGCTCGTCGGCCTCGTCCTCCTGGAAGGCGCCGGTGATCGCCTCGAGCACATCGCTCGAGGTGATGATCCCCTCGAAATGGCCGTATTCGTCGAAGACCAGCGCGAGATGGACATTTGACGCGCGAATGGCGCGCAGCACGTCGAGCGCCCCGCTGGTGTCGAGCACCACCGGGGCCTCATGCACGAGGCTGCGCAGGTCGCGGCCGTCACCGTCCGAGAGCGCGTCGAACATGTCCTTGACAGTGACGACGCCGATGATCGCGTCGGCCTCCCCGTCCTGCACCGGCAGGCGCGAGCGCTTGGTGGCCCGGACCTGGGCCTTGATCTCGTCGGTCGCATCGGCAAGGTCGATCACCTCGACCTCGCGCCGCGGCGTCATCAATGCGCGGGCCGAGCGGTCGGCAAAGCGCATGACCCCGGAGATCATCTCGCGCTCGTCGCGCTCCAGCACGCCGGCATTCTCGGCTTCGGCGATGATGGTGCGGACCTCCTCCTCGGTCACCGTCTCCTCCGGCTCGCCCTTCTGGCCGAGCAGCGCCAGCACCAGCTTGCCCGACGTGTCGAGCAACCAGACCAGTGGCGAGGCAACCTTGGCCAGCACCACCATCGCCGGCGCGACGCGCGCGGCGACGCGCTCGGCATCGCGCAAGGCGATCTGCTTGGGCACCAGTTCGCCGATGATCAGCGAGAGATAGGTGATGAGGACGACGACGGTGCCGACGCCGAGTGCATCGGCAGCCGTACTCGACAATCCGTGCGTTCCGAGCCATTCCGACAGGCGCGCACCAAGCGTTGCGCCCGAGAAGGCGCCGGACAGCACGCCGACCAGCGTGATGCCGATCTGCACCGTCGAGAGGAAGCGGCCAGGATTCTCGGCGAGCCGGATCGCCTTCGCGGCGCCTTTGCTGCCTTGATCGCTCAGGACTTTCAGCCGTGCCGGGCGGGATGAGACGACCGCAAGCTCCGACATGGCAAGCACACCGTTGATGACGGTGAGGACGATGACGACCAGAATCTCCGTTAACAAAACCAGCTCGGGTGCTGCAGGACCGCGCTCGCTATCGGCCTGCTTCTTTGCCGCTTATAACGCATTGACGGCCGAACGCGATGGGAGAAGACGATGCCCCAGGACGATCTCCATCACCATGATCCCCGCCAGCTGGCCCCGGCGACGCAGCGCAACCGCGAGCCGATCCTTGCCGTGCTCCGCCAAGTGCTTCCGCATCAAGGGCTCGTGCTGGAGATCGCCAGCGGCTCCGGCGAGCATGCCGTCCATTTCGCCGGCGCTTTTCCGGACCTGAGCTTCCAGCCGAGCGACCCCGATCCGGCTGCGCTGGCCAGCATCGACGCCTGGGCGCGCACAAGCACCCTGCCGAACCTGCGCCCGGCCATCCGGCTCGATGCGATGGCGCCACGCTGGCCGGTCACGCAGGCGGATGCGATCTTGTGCATCAACATGATCCATATCTCGCCCTGGGCCGCCACCGAGGGGCTGATTCGGCACGCAGCGGAACTGCTGCCGGCAGGGGGGCCGCTCTATCTCTACGGTCCCTATCGCCAGCACGACGTGCCACTGGCGGCGAGCAACGCCGTCTTCGACGACAGCCTGCGCCGGCGCAATCCGAAATGGGGCCTGCGCGAGCTCGAGGCCGTCGCCGAACTCGCGCGAGCCGCCGGCTTAGGCGAGCCGCAGGTGACGCCGATGCCGGCGAACAATCTCAGCGTGGTGTTCCGGCCGATTTGATCACCCCCAAAATGGTCGTCCCGGGCAAAGCGCAGCGCAGGCCCGGGACCCATGCCTGAACCTTTTTCGGATAAGCTCAGGCATGGATCCCGGATCGGCACCGCTTCGCGGTTTGTCCGGGATGACAAGCAGAAGTCTTTCAGCCGCCGTCGCAGCTGGTTTCCTGCGTCGCGCAGATCCGGTCGACCCAGGCGCGGACGCGGCCGGCCTCGGCCCCTGCCTTAGCCGCCGGCCTGATTTCGAGCCCCGACAGGGCCTCGCTATCTGCCGGCAAGCCGTACTCGACCAGCACCCATTTGCCGCTGCAGCCGAGGACGCGGCCGTTCTGGACGAAGGCGTCGCCGTCGAAGCTCAGCCCGTCCTGGCCGGAGAGGACAGCCGGCGCCTTGGCGTCCGGGCGCAGCCGGCCGGCCGCAGCCTGCGACTTCACCGTCAGCTTGCGCCCGCTGACCCAGCCCGAACCCTTGAACATCGGCCGGGGCGGCGCGTCGATCAGCATCTCGTTGTCGCGCGCCTTGGCGATCCTGAACCAGCCATTGGCCCCGGCCGAAACCTCGACCTCGACCATGGCGCGCACCGGCGGATCGTCGCCGCTGAGCTTCACCGGCGGCAGCGTGCCGACCACCTTGTGATTGGTGCCCGGGCCGGCGCGGACGTTCAGCCCCGCCGGGTCGGTCTCGCTGACGAAGGCGCCGAAGGAGCAGGCGACCTGCCCGGCCGGCGCCGGCATGACGCCCTCCGACTGCGCCCGCACGGCAGGAACGGCGAGCAGGACGATGGCCAGGCCGGCGGCAAGGGCTTCAGGACGCAGCATTGACCAGCACGTAGTAGAAGGCGCCGGGGGTCCCGACCGCCTTGAGGAAGGTCGGGTAGCGATTCTTCGGGATGGTCTGACAGCCGGCCGACCAGGTGTTGGGCTCCAGAACATTGTCCGCCCCGCCACGGTGAATATACATGCTGGTCCCCGCCCCTGACGGGTCGATCCGGCTCTTGTCGTCCTGTGTGAAGCGCCCGTCGCCGTCGGTGTCGCGCTCGGCGACCTGCGTGCTCTTCACCTGGAAGGCGCGGTCGCCCAGGAAGCCGCCCTTCTTCTCGAAATACTGGTAGGTGCCCTCGGTCAGGCGCCCGGCATCCTTGATGCCGTCCTTGTTGATGTCGACGCCGTCGGCCTTGCTGAACTTGACGCCCTTGTAGCGCGCATCGCCGCCGCTGGCGCGCTGCGAGTACTGGGCGCCCGGCTCGGTGCAGATCGGGAAGCTCGCGAGCTCGCGAAAGCGCCCGGTCCGGCGCATCACCACGACAAGGTCGTCATAGGAGCCCTTGCCGCGATTGGCGATCGTGCTGCTTTCCTTGCGCAATGCCAGCAGGACGAGGCGGCCGAACCTCTGGTCGAAGCGCGCATCGGTCGAGCCGAAGCGCCAGAAGATCGCCGAATAGGAATCGAATTCCTGCTTCGGCGTCCGGAACTGCGGGCGCTCGGCGGAGGGGCGTCGGAAGCGGGTGTCGAGGACCTCGCCATGGAAGTCGCGCCAGTCGCGCAGGCCGCGCAGCCGCGTCTCCGCGGCCGGGCTGAGATGGGCCTCGACGACGCGCCAGAAGAAATCCTTCAGGCCGGGCGGCACCGCTTCGACGATGTCGCGCCAGCGCGAGAAGGCGATGACCTTGTCCTGCCGCAGGCAACGGTCGAACTGCCGGGCGAAATTGGCGAAATCGAGTTCGGCGAGATCCGGGCGGCGGGCGCTCATGCCTCGCCATCCGATCGTTGGAGTGGGCGCATCGAACCCTCCAGCGCTGCATCGTTCAGGGCGACCATAAGGCATCGCCGCCCGAAGGTCAGGCGGCGAGCAGCCGGTCGATCAGCGCTTGCGGAGGTCTGAGGGCTTTTTGTCTGCTCAGAGCACCATCGGCAGCACGAAGAAGCCGCCGACGACGACCACCACCAGCGCCAGCGCCGTCATCGGCAGGTGCTTCTCGATGAAGATGCGGATGTCGTCGCCATAGTAACGCAGCGCCACCGCGATCATCGCGAAGAAGGTGACGCGCGAGATCACCATGCCGACGGTGAACTTCCAGATGTCGAAATGCAGGAAGCCGGACATGATCGTGACGATCTTGAACGGGATCGGGGTCAGGCCCTTGGTCAGCAGCACCCAGAACCAGTAGTCCTGCGAGGTGTGGATCAGGTGGGCCGCCTTCTCCTGCAGGCCGTAGATGCCGATCAGCCAGGCGCCGACCGATTCATAGAGCAGCGCCCCGATCGCATAGCCGAGATAGCCGCCGGTGACGGCGCCGAGCGAGCAGACGCCGGCATAGACCCAGGCGCGGTCGGGCCGCGCGATGCACATCGGGATCAGCAGCGGGAGCGGTGGCAGCGGGCTCACCGAACTTTCGACGAAGGTGATGGCGAAGAGCAGCCAGGGCGCGGCAGGGTGAGACGCGTAGGAAACGCACCAGTCGTAAGCACGCTTGAGCATGTAGGGAAAACCGTTCCTGGGTTCTCGCGCCGGTTGCAGGGCTGCCCTGCGTCCCATGCATTAATTCAATTGTCGCGGTCAGGCCACTAATCTCTTGGGCTAGAGTCAATATGACGACAGGTTCATGGCGTCGCAGAGGCATGCTGGTTGCCGCGCCCCGCATGCGGTTCACTAAGCCGGCTTCATACCCGGCTGCCCCGCCTCGACGACGAAGCTCGCCCGGGTCGAAACCGCAGCGCCGGCCACTGTGACCTTGTCGAGAACGCGGTAATCCGCCTGCCAGCGATCCTTCGACAGGCTGTGGCGCATATAGCCGCGCTGGTTGTTGAAAAAGCCGATATGCGGGTTCTTCTTCAGCCCCGCCTGCCCCGCCTTGGTCATGTCGGCGCCATCACCGCCCGAGGTGATCGAGGTCGACACGAACTCGACGCCGAGCGTCTTCGATCTCGGATCGTCGAAATCGGCCTTGAGCTCGCCCGCCCAGTTCTGGTGGATGTCGCCGGTCAGCACCACGGCATTGCCGATCCGGGCGCTTTCCAGCGTGTCGAACAGCCGCTTGCGCGCCGCAACGGCGCCGTCCCACTTGTCCATGCTGTAGCCGGTCTTCTCCGGGTCCGGATCGCGGTCGTGGCGCATGAGCATGACCTGCTGCGCCAGAACGCTCCAACGCGCCTGCGAGGCGCGCAGGCCTTCGCCCAGCCAGGCCTCCTGCTTCTCGCCGAGCATGGTGTTCTCGGGCTTCAGCGCGTCGGCGCAGGCTGCGTGCGAGCCGTCGCCGCAAGGCTGGTCGCTGCGGAACTGGCGGGTGTCTAGCACTTCCATCTGGGCAAGATCGCCAAACTGGAAGCGACGATAAGCCTGGATCCACGGCCCGTTCGGCAGCGAGGTCCGGCGCAGCGGCATGTGCTCGTACCAGGCCTGGAAGCCGGCGGCGCGGCGCAGCGCGAAGATCTCCGGCGGGATGTTCTCCTCCGAGACCATCCCGGCGAAGTTGTTGTCGACCTCGTGGTCGTCGAACGAGACGATCCAGGGCGCCGAGGCATGGGCGAGTTGGAGGTCGGGATCCATCTTGTAGATGGCGTAGCGCTGGCGATAGTCGGCGAGCGTGTAGATCTCGTCGGGCTCGCCCGGCATCACCCGTGCCACCGGCAGCGGCCGCTCGTTCGGCCTCACCATGCGGTACTCGTAGATGTAGTCGCCATAGTGGAAGACGAAATCGAAGCGCTCGTCGGCGACATGGCGGAAGGCGGTGAAGAAGCCGTCCTCGTAGCGCTGGCAGCCGAGCACGCCGAAATTGACGCGCTCGAGGCTCGCGCCGGCAGCCGGCAGCGTCCGGGCGCGGCCGATCATGGTCCGCTCACCGCCGCAGCTGAAGCGGTAGAAATAGTCGCGATTGGGTTGGAGGCCGGCGATCTCGACATGGACCGCATGCCCGAGCTCGGGCCGCGCCAGTGCCGTACCGCGCTGGACATTGCCGCGCATATTGGCTTCGGTCGCGATCTCATAGGCGACCTCGACCGCCTTCATCGGCATGCCGCCATTGCGGGCGAGCGGAAGCGGCGCCAGCCTGGTCCAGATCACAAACCCATCGGCGGAAGGGTCGCCCGAGGCAATGCCGAGCCCGAACGGATAGGCAGCGAAGACCGGATTGGCCCAGACGCGCTGGTCGATGACGCCACCGCTTGTCAGCAGGAGGCCGGAGGCCGCGAGTCCGGTCAGGACGCGCCGCCGCGACGGCGTGCCGGCCTCGGTCAGGAAATCATCGACGCTGAACTGGCCGAAGGCGTTGCGGCGGAACATGGCAGGGCTCCAGGCTCGTTGCCTGGAACCATACCAAGTTTCGCCTGACGCGCACGTGACAGTAGCGGATCAGGCGAGCCGTTCCAGTGCCTCCGCGATCTTGAGCTTGCGCGCTTCCGCCGCTGCCTTGCGCTCGCGGTTCTCCTCGACGATCTCTTCCGGCGCGCGCGCCATGAAGTCGGGATTGCCGAGCTTCCTCTCGACCGCGGCGATATCCTGGTCGAGCTTGGCAAGCTCCTTGTTGAGACGCCCGCGCTCGGCGTCGAGATCGATGATCCCGGCCAGCGGCAGCGCCGCGACCTCGCCGCGCACGATGATCTGCGCCGACTGGCCGGGCGCCTCATCGGCGAACTCGATCGCGGAAAGCCGCGCCAGCCGCTCGATCATCGGCGCCCAGGCCTCGACCGCCGCCTTCGTCGCGGCGCTCGCCTTGACCAGCACCAGCGGCACCTGCGTCCCACCCGGCACATTGGTCTCCGAGCGGATCGAGCGGATGTCGGAGATGAGATCGACGACGAAGCCGATCTCGGCCTCGGCCGTCTCGTCGACCAGCGCCGACAACTCCGGCCAGCGCGTCAGGCAGACCAGACCCGCCTCCCCTGCCGGCACCGCGCGCGCCGCGCCGGCATGGGCCTTCTGTGCCCAGAGCTCCTCGGTCAGGAACGGCATGAACGGGTGCAGCAGCTGGCAGATCAGGTCGATGACATGCGCCACCGTCGCCTGCGTCTCCGCCCGCGCCGCAGTGCCGGCCGCGTCCAGTTCCTCGGCCTGAAGCACCGGCTTCGACAGTTCGAGATACCAGTCGCAGAACTGGCCCCAGACGAAGCGATAGGCCGCATCGGCCGCCTCGTTGAACTTGAAGCTCTCGATGCCGGCGGCGACCGCATCGGCGGTACGCGCCGCCTCGGACAGGATCCAGCGGTTCAGCGGCAGCGTCGCCGTCGCCGGATCGAAGCCCTCCGCCCGCAGGCAGCCATTGATCTCGGCGAAGCGGGCCGCGTTCCAGATCTTGGTCGCGAAATTGCGGTAGCCCTCGACGCGCGAAGTCGCCAGCTTGATGTCGCGCCCCTGCGCCGCCATCGCCGCGAAAGTGAAGCGCAGCGCATCCGCGCCATAGGTGTCGATGAGCACCAGCGGGTCGATGACGTTGCCTTTCGACTTCGACATCTTCGCGCCCTTCTCGTCGCGAACCATCGCGTGGAGATAGACGTCGCGGAACGGCACCTCGTCCATGAAATTGAGGCCCATCATCATCATCCGGGCGACCCAGAAGAAGATGATGTCGAAGCCGGTGACGAGGGTGGCAGTCGGATAGTAGCGCTTGAGCTCCGGCGTCTCCTCCGGCCAGCCCAGCGTCGAGAACGGCCACAGCGCCGACGAGAACCAGGTGTCAAGCACGTCGTCGTCGCGCTTGAGCTCGACCGGCCCGCCATAATGGCTAAGCGCCAGCCCCTGCGCCGCTGCCTCCGACTCGGCGACGAAGCATTCGCCGTCCGGCCCGTACCAGGCCGGGATCTGGTGGCCCCACCAGAGCTGGCGCGAGACGCACCAGGGCTCGATGTTCTCGAGCCAGTCATTGTAGGTCTTGGTCCAGCTTTCCGGCGTGATCCGGGTCTTGCCGTCCCTGACCGCCGCGAGCGCGCGCTGCGCCAGCGGCTGGACGTCGACATACCACTGGTCGGTCAGCCAGGGTTCGATCACAACGTCCGAGCGGTCGCCATGCGGCACCGTGTGGGTGTTCGGCTCGACCTTGCGCAGCAGGCCGCGCGCCTCCATCAGCCCGACCACGGCCTTGCGCGCCGCGAAGCGGTCCAGACCGTGCAGCGCCAGCGTCTCGGCTTCGGGCGCAGCGCCTTCCAGGAAGTCGGCATTGTCCTCAATCAGGATGCGAGCTTCACCGTCCAGAATGTTGACGACCCTCAGCGAATTGCGCTTGCCGACATCGAAGTCGTTGAAGTCGTGCGCCGGGGTGATCTTGACCGCGCCGGTGCCCTTCTCCGGATCGGCATAGTCGTCGCCGAAGATCGGGATGACGCGGCCGACCAGCGGCAGGACGGCGTTCCTGCCGATCAGCCCCTTGAGCTTGTCGTTCTCCGGATGCACCGCGACGCCGGTATCGCCGAGCATCGTCTCCGGCCGGGTCGTCGCGACAGTGATGTAGGTCGCAGGATTCTCCGGATCGTAGGTGGCGCCCGCGATCGGATAGTCAAAATAGTAGAGATGGCCGTTCGGATCCTTGGCCAGCGCCTTTTCCAGCTTGCCGGCGTCGAACGCCTCCTCGCCGCCGCGTTGCCACTTGAACGAGCCGGTCTTCTCGAGCTGCAGCACCTCGATGTCGGAGATCGCCGTCTGGAATTTCGGATCCCAGTTCACCAGCCGCTTGGCGCGGTAGATCAGCCCCTGCTTGTGCAGGCCGACGAAGACCTTGAGGACGGCGGCCGAAAGCCCCTCGTCCATGGTGAAGCGCTCGCGCGACCAGTCGCAGGAGGCGCCGAGGCGCTTCAACTGGTTGACGATCGTGCCGCCCGACTCCTCCTTCCACTTCCAGACCTCGGCCAGGAAGGCCTCGCGGCCCATCGTGCGGCGGTCGGTCTTGTTTTCGGCTGCGAGCTTGCGCTCGACCACCATCTGCGTCGCGATGCCGGCATGGTCGGTGCCGGGCTGCCAGAGCACGTCCTTGCCGCGCAGGCGCTCGAACCGGCAAAGCAGGTCCTGGAGCGTGTTGTTGAGCGCGTGGCCCATATGCAGCGAGCCGGTGACGTTCGGCGGCGGGATCACGATGCAATAAGGCTCGGCGCCAGGCGCCGCCCCGCGGCCCGCCTTGAAGGCGTCCGCCTCCTCCCAGGCCTTGTTGATGCGCGCCTCGACGGAGGCCGGCTCGAATGTCTTGTCCATCATCGCTCTGCTCGAACGCCAAACGGCCGGGGAACCTGCCCCGGCCGCAAAAACGAAAGCCAAAAAGGTCTGCGGTCTTAAGAGCGCACCGACGGGCGTCCCGTCAACGATTTCGATGCATGGCGGCCTTGTCGGTGTTCAGGCGGCGCTCGATTGCAGGAACCACAGCGCCTTGTCGAGGCTCTGCGAGTAGGCGGTGAGCAGATCGGCGGTGCCGGCATCCCCCGCCTCGTCGGTCTTGTCGATCGCATCGCGGACGCTGTTCGCGGCGCCGGCGTAGCGCTCGATCAGCGCATCGAGATGGTCCTTCACGGCGACGATATCCGTCGGATAGGGCTTCAGGCTACTGCCGGACGCCACCGTCTGGGTCGTGCCAAGGGCGGTGCCGCCAAGCTGGGCCACGCGCTCGGCGACGGTGTCGACATGCTCGTCCAGTTCCTTGCGAAAGCCGTCGAGCATCAGATGCACGCCGATGAAGCCAGGCCCCTTCAGGTTCCAGTGCGCCTGCTTGGTGGCGAGCGCCAGATCGATGCCGTCCTGCAGGCGCTCGTTGAGAATGGCGATCACTTCATTCTTGGCGTTCGACGGCATGTCGATCCGCGAGGCGGGCTTCTTCATTGGGGGACACTCCAGACGAGGCGCGCGCTTTGGCGCCGCATGCCCTCTCGAACGCGGATCCTGCCCAAGCGTTCCGCGGGAACAGACCGGCCCGACGCCAGTTGGGCATAGAACCATGTAAGGAGGCCCCGATGACCAGGAAGACCGACCAGGACCGCGCCTGGGAGCTGATCGAGGAGATCGGCCTGTGCATGCTCGTCAGCCATGACGGCAATGGCGACCAGCTGCGCGCCCGCCCGATGAGCGCCCACGCCCACCGCGACGAGGATGCGATCTATTTCCTCACCGATCTGCGCTCCCACAAGGACGACGAGATCGAGATCAACGAGAATGTCTGCCTCTGCTTCGGCGACAACGGCTCGTATAAATATGTCTCCGTCACCGGCACGGGCAACCTGCTGGATGACCGCGATCGCGTGGCCGAGCTCTGGTCGCCGGCTGCCCGTGCCTTCTGGGAAAGCAAGGATGATCCCAACATTCGCGTGCTCAAGGTGCGGCCCACCTTGGCTGAATTCTGGGACAGTCCCGGCAAGATCGTGACGTCGGTCAAGATGGCGGCCGCGGCGATCACCGGCTCGCGGCCCGATCTCGGCAGCAACCGCAAAGTCCTGCTCTGAGGGGGCGATAATGAGACTTCTCGTTCACCTGGTCGGCGCCTGGGTCGCGTCGGAAGCGGCGTCCGGCCGCTACCCCCGTCCCCTGTCGCTCGGCATGCAGCTTCTGGTCTCGCGGCTCGGCCCTCAGACCGCGCTGATGGCGCTCGCCGGCTACGCTATCCAGAGCCTCAACGAAGGCGGGGCCTTCGGGCCACGCCGCGCACCCGTCCGGAAAGGGCGCCGCTAGATCATCGCACGTCCGATCCGACGCGATCACGATGATCTATCACGTCGTTATCGCGTCGGATCGTCGAGCGAAGCGGCACCGGCTCGCGTGAAGAAACTCCGATAAAGCAAAGACCGGGAGAATTGCAGTGCTTCGGAGAGGCGCGGCAATTCTCAAGAACCCTCAGCGTCGCCCGCCGCGGGCGACGCGCTCGATCTCCGCACGCACCAGCCGCTCGACCATGGCCGGCAGGTTGTCGTCGAGCCAGGTCTTGAGCATCGGCTTGAGCATGTCCTTGACCAGATCCTCCAGCGTGCGCGCATTGTTGCTGAGCACGGTGTTCGCGAGCGCGCCGAAGGCGTTGTGCACGGCTGCGCCGGTCTGGTCGGAAATCAGCGCTGCCATGTCCATCGGCGGTGCCGGCTGCTGCTGGAACGGCGGCTGCTGGATCGGCGGCGGCACGAAGGCCTGGGGCTGAGGCGGCTCCGGTTCGGGCTCGGGCAATGCCGCTGCCTGCGGCTCGACGAAGTCGATGTCGTCCGCAGCTGCCGCAACCGGCTCGTCAACCGGCTCTTCGACGATGCGCTCGGCCTCGGCACCGAGGTCGAGCACGTCGTCCTCGATCAGCTCCGGCTCTGGTTCGGGTTCCGGCTCGGGCTGCGGCGCCAGTGCGACCGGCTCCGGAGCAGCTTCCTCCGGCGGCGCGGCAGGCTTCTCGTCATCGGCGATGATCCGCCGGATGGAGGCGAGAATCTCCTCCATCGAAGGTTCATTGGCCTTGGGCTGCGCGCTCATGCTGATTCCGGTCACTCGACGCAAGAGACGCCTCAGGAATCAGTGCGCCCCGCTGCATGAGTATTTCATCGGAAAACCGGCAGGCAAGGCGCCTGGAGGCCGGCCCACAGGAGAAATCCGGAGTGTTGCTCCGGCGCTGCGCCGCGCCGGCTTCAGAGCATGATCGAGCGAAGCGGATACCGGACGCGCGGGAAGGTTACGGCGCTGCAAAGCGCGGAAGCATGTCCGCGTGTCGAAGACGCGCGGACATGCTCGAGCGCGCCGGCTCAGCGTCCGTCCGGCGTCTGCGTGCCCCAGAGCAGGCCCCTGACCTGATCATAGTGCTTGCGCGCATCGTAGTGCTCGGCCCTGAGCTTCAACGTCTCGGACGAAAGCTTGCCGATCGCGGAGAGGACGGCATAGGACGCCACGACCCGGTCGCGCTGTGCCGTGACCAGCGTCGAGCGGGCGCTGACCAGTTCCTGCTGGGCGTTCAACACGTCGAGCGTGGTGCGCTGGCCGACCTTGGCCTCTTCGCGCACGCCGGCGAGCGCGGTCTCGGCCGCCTGCACCTGTGCCTGTGCGGCGGTGATCTGCGCCTTGGCCGCATCATGCGCGCCCCAGGCCGAGACGACGGCGGCACGAACCGTGTCGCGCGAGGTGTCGACCTCGATCCGGCGCTGCCCGGCCGTCTCCTTGGCCTGCCGGGTGCGCGAATAGACCTGCCCGCCCTCGTAGATCGGGATGGTCAGGGTCGCGACCGCGCTGGCCGAGGTGCGGTTGTCGCCGAAGAACTGGTTGTCGTAGCGCTGCGTCACCAGGCCGCGTACGCCGACCGTGGGACCGAGATCCGCCTCGGTGACCTTGACCTGCAGCTCTGCCGCATCGACGCCGTGCAGCGCCGCGATGATCGCCGGATGCGCCTGCAAGGCGCCGTTCAGCGCGGCCGGCAGCGACTTCGGCAGCAGGTTCTCGACCGGACGGCCGGGAGCGAGTTGCCTGGGCTCGGTACCGACATTCTGGCGGAAGCGCGCGATCGAGGTCTTGAGATTGGATTCGGCCAGGATCGCCTGCGACTGCGCCGAGGACAGGCGTGCCTCGGCCTGGGCTACGTCGGTACGCGTCACCTCGCCGACCTGGAAGCGATCCCTGGTCTGACGCAGCTGCTCCTCCAGAACCTCGACGTTGTTCCGGTTGAGGTTGAGGATCGCCGTGTCGCGCAGCACGTTCATATAGGACGTCGCCGCGTCGAGCAGGACGTTCTGCTCGGTGTTGCGCAGCGTCGCGCGCGCCGCCAGCACCTGCGATTCGGCCTGGCTGACGGAGCTGCGGGTCTTGCCGCTGTCGAAAATGTTCTGGTCGATCTGGACGCCGGCGCCACGTGGGTTGAGGCGGGAGAGATTGCGGCTGTGCGTGCTGCTCTGGGCGCCGGCCGGCGTGTCGCTCTCGGTGATGCTGGCGCCGATATCGGCGGATGCGGTGATGCGCGGCCGATAACCGGAGAGCGCCTGCGGCACGTTCTCGTTGGTGGCGCGCACTGCGGCGCGCTGTGCGTTCAGCGTCGGATTGGACGCGTAGGCACGCCCCAGCGCCGCTTCCATCGTCTGCGCCAGCGCCGGCGAGCCCGTCACGGCTCCCAGCATGCCGGCGAGCAGCAGCCGGCTCGCGGTCTTCTTCAAGGTCGGTCGCGTTACAATCACTGGACGCCTCTTGTGCGGACTCTAGTCACGCCCAGGCATCGCCCCAGCCTCGGCACTCGATTTAAAATCATAAGCTTCGCAGCCCGTCTCGCCAATGATGCGAGAGGAACCGGCCGCTTTTCAATTCGCAACTGCCGCAAAAATGCGACACTCCCGCCGGAATTAGTACCGACGGGCTAGCCCTTCTGGGGAAAACCGGCCTCGAGGCCGGCCTCGCCTTCACAGCGCGAACACCTCAGCCTTGCGGAACTCGCGAAGAATCGGCGCTGCCGCGTCGAAGACCGGCCTGCCGGAGAGCGATTCGCCCACCTTGCGGTGGAGCATGACGCGCGCCGCGCGCCCCACTCCTTCGACGACGATCAGCCGTCCGTCCTGGCGGACATGACGGAAGAGCGGCTCGGGCTGCGTCTCGCAGGCACCGCTGACCAGCACCGCGTCGAACTGCCTGTGCTCCGGCAGCTTCGCGAGCAGTTCGACAGCCGGCACGCCAGGCTGCGCGAAAGCGGCGCGCGCCAGTGCCAGGGCAGCCTCGTCCGGCTCCAGCAGCGTCGTCTTGGCGCCCATCGCCGCCATCAGCGCCGCGCCATAGCCCGAGCCACCGCCGTATTCGAGGGCTTCCTCGCCCGGCTGCAGGTCAAGCACCTGGATCATCCGCGCCGTCACCATCGGCGCCGGCAAGGCCCGGCTCGTGCCCGGCAGCGGCTCCTGACGGTCGAGATAGGCCAGATGCGAGAGCTCGCCCGGCAGGAATGCCTCGCGCGGCACCGTGTCGGCCGCGGCGAGCACGGCCCGATCGGTCACGTCATAGGTGCGCAACTGGCAATCGACCATCATGCGCCGCAGTTCGGCGAAGCTGCTCATGCTCAAATCTCCGGAGGAAGGCGCCCGAACGAACGCCTCGACCCTGCCCGCGGGTTTTGGGCGAGGCGGCGGCAAAAGGCAAGTCGCCGCGGTAGCGCAAGCCGGCCTCCGCCGCGGTGGAGGCCTCGCCCTATGGCCTGCGAAGCGGCAGCTCCGCCGCACGCAGCAGGGCAGCGACCTGGCTTTGCTGCCGAGTCCCCGTCTTCGAGAAGACTCGCGCCAGATGGGTGCGCGCCGTCGTCATCCTGATGCCCTGTCCCTGTGCGACCTCGGCCAATGACAGTCCTGAGGCCAGCCCCAGCGCCAGCTTGGCCTCGGCCTCCGTCAGGTCGAACATCTGCCTTGCCGCGATGAGACCGCCGCTGGCCGGCTCGACCGCGCGCGCCACGATCATCACATCGTTCACGCGCCCGGACAGGGCGTAAGCCGGGGACAGCGGCGTCACCGCGAGCGAAACGTCGCGCGCGTCCGGATTGCGCGCCGTCAGCAGCATCTGCCCCCGCATGGCAGTGCGGTCGCCTGCCTCGGTTACCAGATCCTTCAGGCGACCTTGCTCGAAGGGCGCACGCGCATGCAGCTTGCCGCCGCGCAGACCGAGCGGGCTGTCGGGAGTGGCCAGCAACTCTTCGCCAACGGCGTTCGCATAGGCCAGTTGCAGGCTGCGATCGACGATGATGATGGCGAGCGACAGCTCGTCGAGCGCCCGCCGCGCCATGTCACGCTCGATGCTGACGCGACCGAGTTGCTGGCGCAGCTGCGTCACGCGCCGCATCACCGGCATCAGTCGCTCGAACAGCGCGATGTCGGCGGCATCGAAGGGCTCTTGCCCGCGCCCACGCTGCACGTCACAAAGCCAGAAGGAGGGACCGGCCTCCAGCACGCGGCTGGCCATCCCGCCATACATGTCCTGCGGCGCCATCCATTCCCGCCAGAAGCGGTTTGAGCGAAGCTCATCACCGAACAGGGCATGATCCCGATAGACGGTCCCTACAGGCACCCCTGCCACTTGAGCGATGAAGGACTGCGCTTCAGTCATCAGTTCGCGGTAGCAGAACGCATCGAGCTCCGGATCGGAATTGTTGGTGATCGAGTCCGCTGGGTGGGTGTCTGGGCCAAAGTGGCCAAGACAAGCCTTCGAGCCGTTGAACAGCTTGCGAACCTGCTCGATCGCGCCGGGCATCTGCTCGAAATCGAGCGCCGCATCCAAAAGTCCATCGACAGCGCTGGTCACCGTGTCGAGATTCGCCCGCGCCATCAAAGTCCTCGGCCAGCCACGCGATTTGCCGGCGCGCCCCGGCCTTCCCCCCGGCCGGGCATCGTCCGCTACGGCACCGACCACGGAATGCTGGCCGGATAGCAAGGCTAACCTCGCGATCCCGCAAGGCAAAGCCCAAATCTTCCCCAAAGTCACCGGTCTGGCGAGACCTCCCGTCTCGGACCGGCCCCCGCCCCGTCTTCACGTGTCGGCCGCCCATCGCAAGCGCGAAGTCATGAACCTTCGGGGCGTCGATCGTGTCGCCGAGCCAAATCGCCTGCATGATGGTAAGCGACGAACCATCGCCTCGGCCGCGCGTTTGCGTCGGGTGGCGGCATGACCGAGGTGACATGAGTTCTCCAACCGCGCGGCAGGAACTGCGGATCGCCTTCAGGCGGATCGAGGCCGAGCTTCCTCCCCGACTCGCCAGGGCGATGCGCTGGCTACGCCATCCCGATTCACGCCTGATCAGGGTTCCGGCCGGGCTCGCGCTGATGATCGGCGGCGTCTTCTCGTTCCTGCCGATTCTCGGCGCCTGGATGCTGCCGCTCGGCCTGATGCTGCTGGCGGCCGACATACCGCCGCTGCAGCGGCCGATGGCACGTTTCGCCCACTGGTGCCTTGGGTTGCTGGAGCGCGTCAGGCGGCGGCGCCAGAATTAAGCAGTTGTGTCCGGCCACCGCCGGCGCGGCAAATCGGCAACAGGTGAGCGCAATAAAATCTGCCAGGCTCTACGAGGATTCCCTTGGCCGGAAGCCGCGTTAACCTTCCTCGGGGGGCTCACCGGGATTCTGCCGATGCGCCATGCGCTCACTTGCCTTGCCGTCTGTTTTTGCCTGCTGACTGGTCTGTCTTTCGACGTCTCCGCCGCGGATTTGGCGAACCCGCTTGCCTACGCTCCGCCGGCCGTCGCTCGATCGCTGGTTTCCGAAATCCGGGGCGGCGTCTTCGCACATGGGCCAGGAACGCGGGAAAGCGGCTCGGTCGACATCAATGGCGAGCTGCTGTTTTCGAAGCCGTTCCAGCCCGCCGATCCGTTGATGGCTTTCCTGGTCCCGCGTCTGCATCTCGGCGGAACGCTGAATACGGCCGGTGACACCAGCCAGCTCTATGCCGGTTTCACCTGGACCTATGACATCACGCGCTCCGTCTTCGTCGAGGGCAGTCTCGGCGGTGCCCTGCACAACGGCGAGACCGGCCGTTTCCCGCGGTTCGACCGCTTGAGCCTCGGCTGCTCGCCGCTCATCCGCGCGACGGGGTCGCTCGGCTACCGTTTAGACGCTAACTGGTCGATCATGGCGACGGTGGAGCATATCTCCAACGCGAACACCTGCCATGCAAACCAGGGTCTGACCAATTACGGCATCCGCATCGGCTATACCTTCTGACAGCAGGCCGAGGCTAAGGAGGCGGCAGGCATGTCACCTCGGCGGGCAAGCCGGCCGCTGCGAGCCGGAGTTTCCCATCTACGCCCGGTCGATCCGGCCAGCCCCATCTGCGAGCGCGTCGGCATCGGCGGACAGCGGCGGGAATAGCCGCAGCGCGAAACGTGCGAAACCGCCTCTGCGGCCCGCAAGCCTCGTTCGACTGCCGACATCGAGGATTCGCGACAGAACCGAACGACGGGGGCCGAGCATGTGGTATGCGCCTGGCGAAGATCCCTACAAGAGCCCGGAGATCAACCGGCAGGATCGCTTCTTCGACGACCTGAACCGGGTCAACGACCAGATCCTCCGCGATCAGGCCCGCATGTCCGAGAGCTGGGCCCGGGATATCCGGGCCATCCCCGACAGGGCGCCCGCAGCGTTGCCCGCCTTCGGCTCTCCTGCTCGCAGCGCCTCCTCACGCGCCCGCAAACGGACCACGATACGCAAGCCGCCGACCCGGGCCGAGCGCTGGCAGGCCGCGCTGAAACTGCTGGCGCTCTGCATCGTGGTGGACTGGCTGCTGATCGCCGGTGGTGCCCCCGCCTGGAAGGTCATCGCCTTCACCGCGCTCGCGGTTGGATCCTTCATCGCCGCGGCCTTCGCCCTTGCGGCGCTCGCCCGTGCGGTGGAAGCGTTCCTGCGCAGCCGTGCAGGCAAGCTCAGCCTGCTCTCGGGCGGGGCCCTGGCGATACTCTATCTCGTCTACGGAGTCTGAGCATCAACGCAGCGCATCTACCGTCGCCGCGATGGATTTTGGAGGCCTCGCCCGGAATCGAACCGGGGTGCAAGGATTTGCAGTCCTCTGCGTAACCACTCCGCCACGAGGCCATCCAGGGAGCGTGACCAAAGGCGCGCTCCACGGCTGGGCCTATAACCACATGCCGCGGCGCGCCGCAACCGAAACTCTCGCGCCACTGTGAATTGACGATAGGGCAGATCGTCTTCCTACGATTTTCTCCGGTCAGATGCCAGCAAAGGGGTTGCGTGTTCCCGGCAGCGTCGGTATACGCCGCCCACCGATCCCGGATAGCTCAGCGGTAGAGCAATCGACTGTTAATCGATTGGTCGCAGGTTCGAATCCTGCTCCGGGAGCCAGCATTTTCGAGGGCTTGAGCGATGACCGCTTGGGCCCTTTCTGCTTTCCGGGGACGGAATGGTGCAACGGCAGACGCAGAAGGCGGCGATGCGGTTCTTCGGGGACGAGCGTTCCATGCGCCGCTGGGCTGCGCTGATCGGCTGGGGCGCCGTCGCCCTCGTCGTGTTCGCGACGCTGTCACCAATCGGCGCGCGCCCGCATCTTGCGCATATGGGTCCGCAGCTCGAACGCTTCATCGCCTATCTGGTCGCCGCGGCGGCGCTCGCTATCGCCTATCCGGCCCGCAAGGGCGCGATTCTCCTGTGCATCGTCGCCGGCGCCGCCGGCCTCGAGATCGCCCAGCATTTCGAGGCGAGCCGGCATGCCCGCGGGCTGGATGCGCTGGTCAAGATCATGGGCGGCGTCAGCGGGCTTGCCGTCGTGAGCTTGTGCGAGCGGCTCTGGTCGAAGCGCGTCGCCCTGGCTGTCGGCCGGCGTCCGGACTGATTCCCGGCGCGTCCGCGCACGGCGCAGCGCTCGCAAAACAGCACACCCTGGACCGATGATTCGATCGGATGTCCGGCGTGCCGCAGGCTCGGCGGGGCTGTCCTTCCGGCTGACAGTCCTTGTCAGCAACCATTGTCGCGGCCCGTGCGGCGCCATGATCGTGCCACCCTCGCCCCTAGATTGACGCGTCCCCGAACGGCGCAGCCGCGATCGACCGTGGCGCGCCCGTCCCTGGAGACTTGATCCGATGCTCGCCCGTTCCGTGCTCGTGACCCCGCTGCTGCTGGCGCTCGCCGGCCCCGCCCTCGCCCAGACCACCACGACGACACCCGCCACCGAACCGGCCACTGCTGCGGGCAAGGCGCCCGACGCCTGCCGCCTGCTGCCGCAGGCCGATCTGGAGGCGCTCTTTCCCGGCCGACCGATAACCGCCAAGGGGCCGACGCTGAGCCCGATCAGCCGCGGCCCGCAATATGCCGAGAGCTGCATGTACTCGGTGAAGCTGCCGAGCCCGACCTCGAAGCTCGACCATGCCCGCTTCGCCTCGGTCACGGTGATCCGCTGGGATGGCGTCGCCAGGGGCCGCGAGACGCCGGCTCAGGCCTTCGCCTCGATCAAGGCGACGCGAGAGAAGGTCGCGGCCGATCCCAAGATCACGCTCAAGCTCGAGCCGGTGAGCGGCATCGGCGACGAAGCCTTCCAGGAAACCAACTCCTCGAGCGTGGTGATCCGCGCCCGCAAGGACGACCTGATCTACGCTGTCTCGCTCGACCTCTATTCCGAGCAGACCGCGCCGAACGCGCTCGCTTTGGCGAAGCAGGCCGCTGCACGGTGGCAGGGCGGCACCGGCATGGTCGACACGACCCTGCAGGTGGCGACGAACAGTGCCGTGACCGTGCCGGCGGACACCCGCCCCTCCTCCGTCGCCCCGGTCGAGCAGTGGCCGGATGCCTGCGCGCTGCTGACGCCCGAGGAGATCAAGGCCACCTTCCCCGGCATGACCATCGGCGATCCCCGCAAGCTGATGGGCAAGATCACCCATGAGAGCCGCGAGAACCGGCAGGAAGCGCTGCCGAACCCGATCGGCTGCCAGTTCGACGCCAAGCGCACTGTCGAGAAGGACGGCAAGCGTACGATCGAGCTCAACCAGATCCAGGTCAGCGTCCGCAATGTCGCCGCCAACGAGGATCTCTCGAAGCGCTGGTTCCAGAGCGCGATCAAGGTGTCCGAGGCGAAGACGCCGGTTGCGGGCCTGGGCGACGAGGCGGCGCTCGACATCATGAACCGCATCCATATCCGCAAGGGCCCGACGACGGTCGAGGTCCGCGTCTCCGGCGGCGAGCGCGATCAGGCCTTGCATGATCAGGCGAAGCAGCGCGTGGGCGAGCTCGCCAAGATCGTCGCGGCGCGGCTGAAATAGCGTGCGGTAGTAGCGGCGACGCTGATAGGGAAATCGCGATCAGCGAAAGGCCAAGCTCATGACCGAACGTTTCACCGAGACCCTGCGCCAGGCCAGCCAGCCGGCCTGGTCGCAATGCGTCGGCCATCGCTTCGTGCGCGAATTGCTGGACGGCTCGGTCTCCGACGCGGTCATGATCCGTTATCTCGTGCAGGATCACCGCTTCATCGACAGCTTCCTGACCCTGCTCGGCGGCGCGCTCGCCAGCGCCGACAGCTTCGAGGCCCGCATCCGCTTCGGCCGCTTCATCGGCATGGTCAGCGGCGAGGAGAACACCTATTTCCTGCGCTCCTTCGAGGCGCTCGGCGTGAGCGAGCAGGATCGCACGGCTCCGCCGGACAGCAAGGCGACCGCCGGCTTCAAGGCGATCATGCGCGAGGCCGCCGCGACGCGCTCCTACGCCGCCGCCCTCTCCGTGCTGGTCGTCGCCGAATGGCTCTATCTCGACTGGGCGCAGCAGGCCTCGCAGCCGCTGCCGGCGAGCTTCATTCATGCCGAATGGATCACCCTGCACGACAATCCCGACTTCCGCGACTTCGTCGGCTTCCTGCGGAGCGAGCTCGATCGCGTTGGCCCAAGCGAGGCGGAAACGAGCCGGGACTTCTTCCTGCGCGCGGTCGCGCTGGAGAAGGCGTTCTTCGATTCGGCCTATGACGGCAAAGCCTGACCCGCACGGGCTGTTCTGAGACAGGCGTGACAGCCGCCGGCCGCTCTGTCACAAGGACGGTCGAGAGACGGGGGCGTTCGCCGCAGGGCGAGCTGAGAAGCACCCTTCGAACCTGAACCAGATCATGCTGGCGGAGGGAGTCGCTCGGGGCAGCCCTTGCAAGCGCTTCTCCCCGCGCCGCCTTCCACCGGAAAGGCGGATTTTGACGACGCAGGACGCGACAGAGCGAAGGCCGGCTCCCGGCGCGAAACCGGTGATGGCCGCGCTCGCCCTTGCCTTGCGCACGGTTCTCGTCCTGATACTCGTCTGGCAAAGTGCGATCTGGCTGTTCCAGCCGCCGCGCTACATCCTGCCCTCGCCGCTCGATGTCGCCCTGGCCTTCCAGCGCCAGCCCGGCTTCCTCTTCAACAACAGCCTGACGACCATCGCTGAGATGGCGCTCGGCTTCGTGCTCGGCTCGGCGTTCGGCGCGCTGACGGCGCTAGCGATCGTGGCGCTGCCGCGGCTCGGGCGCCTGCTCTGGCCGATCCTGCTGGTGCTGCAATCCTTCCCGGTCTTCGTCATCGCGCCATTGCTGGTCGTCTGGTTCGGCTTCGGCATGGGCTCGAAGGTGATCATGGCGACGATCATCATCTTCTTTCCCGTCGCCTCCGCCTTCACCGACGGCCTGCGCCGGACCGACCCGGAGCTGATCGACGCCACCGCGCTGACCACGGCGACGCACTGGCAGACGCTGCGCTATGTCCGCCTGCCGCTGGCGATGCCGAGCCTGCTCACCGGCCTCAGGGTCGCGGCCCCGCTCGCGCCGCTAGGCGCGGTGATCGGCGAGTGGGTCGGTGCCTCGGCCGGGCTCGGCTTCGTCATGGTCCAGGCCAATGCCCGCATGCAGACCGACACGGTCTTCGCCGCGATGACCGTGCTCGCCGTGCTCAGCCTCGTCCTGCGCCATCTCGTCGATGCGCTCGGCCCGCGCCTCATTCCCTGGGCGAGCGAGCCGTGACGCCGCCTCGTTTCAAGCCGATCTCGCAGAAGGATTTCGCCTGATGACCCTCCGCGCCCTCACCCGACGCGCTCTGCTCGCCAGCGGCCTCGCTTTGGTCGCCGGCCTCGCCGGCCCGGCCCGCGCCGCCGATAAGCTCACTGTGATGCTCGAATGGTTTGTCAATCCGGATCATGCGCCGCTGGTCGTCGCGCAGCAGCTCGGGCTGTTCAAGGAGGCCGGGCTCGAGGTCACGATGGTGCCGCCATCCGACCCCTCGGCCGTGCCGCGCCTCGTCGCCGCCGGCCAGGCCGATATCGGCATCCACTACCAGCCCAATCTCTATCTCGACCATGCCGCCGGCATCCCGATCGTCCGCGTCGGTACATTGGTCGAGACGCCGCTCAACAGCGTCATCGTCAAGGCCGATGGCCCGATCAAGAGCCTCGCCGACCTCAAGGGCAAGACGGTCGGCTATGCCGTCTCCGGCACCGAGACCACCCTGCTCGGCCAGATGCTGGCCAAGGCCGGCCTCAAGCTCGACGACGTCAAGCTGGTCAACGTCAACTTCGCACTCTCGGCCGCGCTGATCGGCGGGAAGGTCGACGCCACCATCGGCGGCTACCGCAATTTCGAGCTGACCCAGATGAAGCTCGAAGGCCATCCCGGCACCGCCTTCTATCCGGAGGAGCACGGCGTTCCCGCCTATGACGAATTGATCCTGATCACCCGCCGCGACGCCGTCGGTGACAGCCGCCTGCCCCGCTTCCTCGCCGCCATCGAGAAGGCGGCGCTCTATCTCACCAACCACCCGCAGGAAGCCTGGAAGCTCTTCATCGCCGCCCACCCCGATCTCGACGACGCGCTCAATCGCCAGGCCTGGACCGACACGCTGCCGCGCTTCGCCAAGCGCCCGCGCGCCCTCGACCAGGGCCGCTATGAGCGCTTCGGCACCTTCCTCGTCGAGCGCGGCCTGATCCAAAAGGCCCCGGCGCTCGCCGAGATCGCCGGCGAAGTGAAATAGCGGGCGGATCGCGGCGGCGGCCCTCGACCGCCGCCGCGCCCGATCCCGCGTCCACATCAGGGCGGACCTGTGCTGTGGGCTCTGGGTTTTCAGCCGAACACGGTGGTATGAGCCGGCTTTGCAGCTATCGGGCGGCCCTCGCCCGCCATCCAAGCTTGCGCCCGGATCGATCATCCGCATGAACGTCAGCCAGCCGATCGCACAGACCCGCCGCGCCGACCTGCCGGTGCTGTTCGTGCTCAGCGCGACGCATCTGCTCAACGACATGATCCAGTCGCTGATCCCGGCGATCTACCCGATCATCAAGACGGCCTACGCGCTCGATTTCGGCCAGATCGGCCTGATCACGCTGACCTTCCAGATCACCGCCTCGCTGCTGCAGCCGGTCGTCGGCCATTACACCGACAAGAACCCGATGCCCTATTCGATGGTCGTCGGCATGGGCTGCACCCTGACCGGGCTGATCGGCCTCGCCTATGCCGGCAGCTATGCGCTGCTGCTGATCTCTGCCGCCTGCGTCGGCCTCGGCTCGTCGATCTTCCATCCGGAGGCGACCCGCATGGCCCGCAACGCCTCGGGCGGCCAGCAGGGACTGGCGCAGGGCATCTTCCAGGTCGGCGGCCAGAGCGGCGGCGCCCTCGGCCCGCTGCTCGCCGCCTTCATCATCGTCCCGCGCGGCCAGGCCAGCGTCGCCTGGTTCTCGGCCGCGGCCCTGCTCGCCATGATCCTGATGGTGTGGACGGCGCGCCGCTATGCCGAGCTGAGCAAGGCGGCCGCTGCCGCCGCTGCAGCGAAGCCCGCCAAGGCCGCGGCACCCGCCCCGGCGGCGCCTGCGCACACCAAGGGCCAGATCGCCTTCGCGATCACCATCCTGGTGATCCTGCTGTTCTCGAAGAACGCCTATTCGTCGAGCTTCAGCTCCTATTACACCTTCTATCTGATTGGAAAGTTCGGCATCTCGGTGCAGGGCTCGCAGCTGATGCTGTTCCTCTTCCTCGCGGCCGCCGCCGTCGGGGCGCTCGCCGGCGGCATCATCGGCGACCGGATCGGCCGCAACCGCATCCTCTGGTTCTCGATCCTCGGCGCCCTGCCCTTCTCGCTGATGCTGCCCTTTGCCGACCTGTTCTGGACCGGCGTGCTGACGGTGGTGATCAACCTGATCATGGCGAGCTCCTTCGCCGCGATCCTGATCTACGCGATGGAGCTGATGCCGGGCCGGATCGGCCTGATCGGCGGCCTGTTCTACGGACTCTCCTTCGGGCTCGGCGGCCTCGCGGCGGCGATCCTCGGCGAGGTCGCCGACTGGATCGGCATCGAGGCGGTCTACCGGATCTGCGCCTTCCTGCCGGCGATCGGCCTCCTGGCCTGGTTCCTGCCGAAGGTGGAGCACAAGCGGGGCTAGACCGCGCGACCGGGGCTGGGCCACTCTATCGGAACAGACTAACCTTGCGGCCAGTTGCCCTCAGCAAGACCAATGACAGGACGTGATTTTCGATGATCTACGAAATGCGCGTGTATCGCTGCCTGCCTGGTCGGCTTCCGGCTTTGCTCGAGCGCTTTGACAAGGCCACGCTGAAGCTGTGGGACAAGCACGGTATCCGGCAAGCCGGATTCTTCACCACGCTGATCGGGGAGTCTAATCGCGACCTGACCTATTTCCTGGCCTGGGAATCGCTCGCCGAGCGCGAGACGAAATGGACGGCGTTCGCGACCGATCCGGAGTGGACCGAGGCACGCACCAGGAGCGAAGCGGACGGCCAGATCATCGAAAACGTCGTCAGCCAGATTTTGGCGCCGACGGCCTTCTCCGCGGTCAAATAAGCTCCGGACAGGCGATTGCCAGTGCCAGGACAAAAGCAGCAAGGGCGATATCGCCCCTGCTGCCAGGTGAGTTGAAGGCCTTGCGGTTACGCAGTTCGGCCGATGCAAATCAATCCAAATTTTGAACTCGCCCGCGGAGGTATAAATTTCGCGTCCCAGCGGCTGTTACTGCCGATAGTCGGTCAAATGTGCACAATGGCTCCAAAGGCCGGGCGCCAAAGTTACGTAGTTTCCTTATGAAGGAACGCGCCGGCTCAGAGCGCCCCGCGATTTAAGTATTTCACGAGGTCCAGCATGGAGCACATTCTAAAACCAGAGAGCGGCAAGACGCTCGAGCAAAGCTATGCTGGAACCTCCTATACCAACGCGAAAGGCAATGCGGAGTGCGTCGAGTTCATCCAGCAGACGCTCAAAGCCCCGCAGACCAAGTTCTGGATTGAGGGGCGCAAGGTCACCAAGGACGGCCCCGTGCTTCCGGTCGGCACGGCCATCGCGACATTCGTCGACGGAAAATATCCGCAGACCGGCAGCACCGGCAAGCACGCGGCGATCTACCTCGGTCAGGATGCCACCGGGATTCAGGTCCTCGATCAATGGCGCGCGCAAGGGGAGGTCAGACGTCGTACAATTCGCTGGACACCGACGAAATCGGGATTGAGCAACGACGGCAACGCGTTTTCAGCGATCGAATGGTAGCGGGGCGATAGCGGCATGAGCAGGATTTTGATGGCAGCGGGACTGTTCGTGGTCCTCGCCGGCGAGGCGCTCGCGGCGCCGCAATGCCCGGCCGAAGTTGAGACGCAGCAGCAGCTCACCGCGGCCATTCCGGGCTGGCGCGATCTGCGCAACAAGACGCCGCATCGCGTCAGCCAGGTCACCTTCTACGACGGCCAGCCGAGCGAGCAGGTCAGCCTGGCCCCGGATGCGACACGGAAGGTCAGGGATCGCGAGGTCTCGACCTGGCAGTTCGCGAGCTCTTCCGAACGCCGAATCTGGATCGAATGCGGCTATGCCGGCACCTCGATCTCATTGGCCCAGGAGCTTCCGGCCGGCACGAAGAGCTGTTCCGTCACCTACAATCCAAAAGTCCGCCTGTCGGGCCTGCCGCGGATCGAGCAGCTGGAGTGCAAGTAGGCTTCCGCTGAGCCAAAGGGTTTCCCGCGCGTATGGGCTGGCCTCTTCGTCTCGGGCTGGCCCTCCCGCAAAGGGGCATGATGGTGCGGACGGCGGGGATCGAACCCGCATGCCGTTTCCGGCGAGGCATTTTAAGTGCCTTGCGTCTACCAGTTTCGCCACGTCCGCGCGGCGAGACTGGTTAGCGATACCAGCGCCCGGCGACAAGCGCCGGTTGCGCATCTGTCCTCAGCGCCGATGCGCCGGCTTGTACCATTCGACGCCGTCGGGATCGACATACAGCCCGGGCGCGACGTCGGAGCCGATCTTCTTCTCCTGCATCGGCACGCGCACCGTATCGTCGCGGTCGCCGCGGCGGATATAGGGGCCGCTCGCCTGCTGGTGCTGGCCGCCGCCGCCCATCACCGCCCGGCGGGCCGCGACCTTGTCGTCGAGCGCCGCGACCTGACGCGCCGAGAAGGCGACCTTGCCCGTGCCCTCGATGATCGGAAAGGCCTTGCCCTGGGCGCCCTCGCCCGTGACCCGGATGCCGACGAAGCGCGGCACGTAGGACTGCCCGCCGCCGCCACGCGCCAGCGCGTCCCAGCCGCCGGTGGTCGAGACCTGGGCGCCGCAGCGCTTATGGACGCGCTCGCAGGCGCTGCGCGAGGCATAGCGCGGCGCCTTCTGCTCGAATTCGGCGCGGGCGTTGCGATAGGCGTGCTCGCATTGCTCGGCCGAGAGCTTACCGGCTTCGATGCATTCGTCGCGGCGGACATAGGTCTGGCCGGCGGCCTGGGCGGCAAGATCGGCAGGCGCAAGGGCGATCCCGGCCACGGCGAAGACGGCCGCGCGGGCGAAGACGAGGGGAAGAAGCGTGATCATGCGGCTTCCCAGAGCATGCGATTGTGGCGTCACAGCAGCGGCCTCATCATGATGGCGAGCTCGCGCGTGCCACCATAATCGATCTTGCCGTTGCCGAGCACAGGAATCGTGGCAGTGACGAGGAGAGCCTTCGGCAGCCATAGCTCCGGGAAACCCTGGCGCTTGGCCTCGTCCTGCAGCGCCTTCTTCTCGGCGTCGGGCTTCTCGGTGACGAGCACGAGCTGCTCGCCCTTGCGCAGATCGGGCAGCGCCACGACCACGTGATTGTGACCGGGCCAGAGCCCGGCAACCATCGATTCGACCGCTGCCAGCGAGACCATCTCGCCGCCGAGCTTGGCAAAGCGCTTGGCTCGGCCCTTGATCGCGACGAAGCCGTCATCGATCGAAACGATGTCGCCGGTGTCGTGCCAGCCGCCCTCCGGCGGCATGATCGCGCCGGGATTGTCGGCGTTGAGATAGCCGAGCATCACGTTCGGCCCCTTGACGCAGAGCCGCCCGCCCTCGCTGATCCCCTCGACCGGCTCGAGCTTCGCCGTGATACCGGGTAGGAGCCGCCCGACCGTGCCGTCGCGCATCGCCACCGGCGTATTGCAGGCCAGCACCGGCGAGCACTCGGTGCAGCCATAGCCTTCGAGGATGGTGGTGCCATAGGGCTCCCAGAGCTTGCGTGTCTCCGGCTTCACCCGCTCGGCCCCGGCGACGACATAGCGCACGCTCTTGAGGTCGCCCTCGTCGGCGGCGCGTGCGTAGCCCTGAAGGAACGTGTCGGTGGCGAACAGGAAGGTCGCCCCGGTCTCGCCGATCAGCTTGGGCACCTGCTTGTAGTGCAGCGGGCTCGGATAGAGCACGACCTTCATGCCGTGGGTCAGCGGCATCAGCAGCGCTGCGGTCAGCCCGAAGGAGTGGAAGGCCGGCAGCGGGTTCATGACGATGTCGCGCTCGCTGAGGAAGCCGGCGGCGAGCTGGAAGATCTGGTTGGCGTTGGAGACCAGATTGGCATGGCTCAGCACCACGCCCTTGGGCTTGCCCTCGGTGCCGGAGGTGAACAGCACCACGGCCGGATCGTCGGGCTTCGCCGCATGGCTGCGAAGCGCCAGCCCGGGCGCCAGCGAGGCGAGCGCACCGATCGCCTTGTCGAGGCTGGTCAATTCCTTGCGGACGTCTTCGAGATAGATCACCCGCCGCCCCGGCGCCAGCGCCTCGACGATGTCGTCGAGCTTGGCCTGGTCGATGAAGCGGCGCGAGGTGACGATGGTCGAGATCGGCCCGATCTCGCAGGCCGCGGTGAGGTTCTTCAGGCCGGCTGTGAAGTTGAGCAGCGCCGGCACGCGGCCGAACGCCGAGAGCCCGAACAGCGTCACCGCCATGCCCTGCACGTTGGGCAGCATCAGCCCGACCTTTTCGCCGGGCCTGGTCAGCGCCGAAAGCTTGCGGCCGAGCACCAGCGCGCCCAGCACCAGATTGCCATAGCTGAGCGGCTTGCGCTCCGGATCCTCCAGCGCGATGCGACTCCTGCCGTGCTTGCCGGCGGCAGCCAGCAGCGCCTGGAACAGCGTGGTCCGGGCGGCTTCGACATCGAAGGGCTGTGCCGGCAGTTCGGTTGCGGCCATTCGGCTCGTGCTCCCTTCAGCGTTCCTCTTGCGCGCAACCTAAGGCGAACGGGCCGCGATACAATCCGCTGGCGGCAACTTCCCCATCATCATCCGGCACGCTGGGTTGTGCCGCGACTGGAGACTGCTGCGATGCCTCGACTGCGCCTGCTTCTGTCATCGCCCCTCATTGTGACAGCCGAACGCGTCGGCGTGGCGCGAGCGCCCGGCCTTCGCGTTCGCGACCCTTGCGGTCTTGCCCGCGGCGCTCGAGCATCCACAGCCTTAACCCTTTGCCGGCGCATGACTGAGATGTGCGAGACGCCGCTAACACGCTGCATTGCAGCAAGGAATCGCCCGAATCCGGCTCCCGATCACCAATCTCGAAATGGCTACCGCGCAATCGCTGAAATTTGACGAAGAAGCCGTTCATCACGTCGCGCTTCCGTCATTGAGATCGGGGACGTTCATCGCTATCTCCGGTTGCGGAGCTGGGGATTGCAGCCGTGCCGACCATGTCGAAACCGATCATCGCCGCTGCTGCACTCGCAGCGGCTTCCGTCGCCCTCGCCTCGCCTGCTAGCGCGGCGGGGTTCTGGGAGACGCTGTTCGGCGTCCCGCAGCGGCCGACCTACGCGCCCGTGCCCGACAATCCGCTGCACATGACGGTGCGGCCAAAGCAGAAGAAGGCCGGAACGACGCTCGATGCCGGCAAGGACGGCCCGAAGCCGAAGCTCGTCAAGCCGATGGAGTACGCCAACGACCCGTTCTGGTACCTCAAGGACGAGACGCTGAAGAAGGGCGACATCATCGTCCTGAAGGATCGCGTCGTGGTCTTCGACGGCGGCTCGCGCGCCTATTCCAATTTCGCCAGCTTCCAGTCGAGCCCGCTGCTTTCGGCCAAGGCCAAGAGCCAGCTCAAATATCTGGTCTCGACCCCGCGGGACAACCACACCGTCTGGGAGCCGGTCCAGTCGATCTCCGACCGCAACATCAGCGCTTCGGCCGAGCTCTCGGAACGGACGCGCTGAGACAATTCGTCATTCTCGGGCGAAGCGCAGCGCGGACCCGGGAATCTCTTTCAGGAGATGGTCGGCTCAAGGTCGACCATGACGCCCACACCCCTCACCCGAACGCCCCGATCTCGTGCTGGATCGCGCCCGAGACCTCGCGCAGCAGCCCAAAGCACTCCCGCATCGGCTCGACCACGTCGCGATGGAAGGCGGCATAGGCGCCGCCCTCGCGAGGGCCGGCAGGCTCGCCGAAATCGAGCCCCAGCGCCGGGTCGGGATTGAGCGGGAAGATCTGGCCGAGCAGCGCCAGCGCCCCGGCCATGTCGAGCCGCAGGATACGCTCGAGCAGAAGTTCGCGCGTCACCCCGGCATATGGCCGGAAGTCCGGGATATGCGTGGCCGACAGCCAGATCCGGTGCAGCAGCGAGAGGCGCAGCGTATGCAGCGCCACCAGCCGGACCGGCATCGCCGGCGGCTCGCCCGCGGCCTCCTTCAGCTTCAGCCGATCGGATGCGAAGCGCCAGAACAGCCTTCGCAGCGAAGGCGCAAGATCGAGCCGCGCCAGCGTCTCGGCGACGGCGAGCAACTCGTCGCGGCGCCCCTCCTTCTCGGTGCGCCGGGCCCGGTCGAACCAGGAGCCGGCATCGAGCGTGTCGAGATAGGCGCGCAGTACGTCGAGATCGCTGTTCGCCATGGCATTGGCCGCAAGCCGGTAGGCCCGGCCGAAGCGTTCGGAGCTCTCGCGCATGCTGGCGAACAGATCCGGCGCCCGCGCTGCCGCCTGGCCGATGCCGTGCACGCTGTTCGCCAGCCAGCCGAGCTGCTGCAGGATCGCATTGTTGGGAATGGCGCGCAGCTCACGGGGATGGCGGATCACCGTCGGCCCGCCGGCATCGCTCTGCCGTGCCGCCGGGCGCGAGCCGGTCTTGTCGAGCAGAGAGGGGCCGAACGTGCCGATCAGGGCCGCATAGCCGGGATCGTCGACGAGATGGGTCATCTCCTCGCGCACGGTCTGGAAGAATTCGGTGGCGAAGTCCGGCTCGGCATAGATCGGATCGTCTGCGCCGGCAGCCGCGTCCGCGAAGACGGCTTCGGCGATGCGCGCCACCGTCGCGCCCGCAAGCCCCTTGGTGCCGAAGAGCAGATAGCCGTCGCTGCCCTGGAAGCTGGTCTCGCGGGTGACCTTGACGCCGGCCTTGGCGAAGGCGCGTCGCGGCCATTCCGGATCGAGATAGGCGAGCCGGTCGCTGAGGCTGTCGGGATGGGCGCCGCGCCCGGCCGACTCGCCATGCGTGTCGAAGATCACCAGCTCGATATCGGTGAGCCCGTAGCGCTGCAGCAGCTCGAGGATGCGGCTCCTCAGCCGCTCGACCCAGAAGGTCGCCGCGACCTGGCCGATATAGCGGCCGGAATCGGAATAGCCGAACTGGACGCAGAGCCGGCCATGACGCTTGAGATAGTCGCGCCAATGCGGGCTGCGCAGCGCCTCGTCGATGATGCGGGGCCCCTGTTCGAGCGCGTCCGACGTCTCGAAGAGCGGCGAGATCTCGACGAGATCGGCGATGCCGAAGCGCCTGGCGAGATAGAGCGCCGACAGGAGCGTGTAGCCCGTCTCGGTTTCGGCGATCAGGAAGCGCACCGGCCGCGAGCCGTCGACATGCTTCACGATCTGCGCGACCATCATCATCATTCGCGCCGCCGAGGCGCGCTCGACCGCGAGCGCGCCGAAATCGACCGGCGTCGGCTTCACTTTGGCGAGCGCCTGGTTGACGGCTGCGAGGAAGGCGCGCCGCTGTGCCGGCTGGGCCGGTTCTTCGTCGAGCGAGATCACACCGCGCATGGCGTTGTGAAGCTGCGAGGCGTTCAGCCGGAAATGCGGTAGCGCGATCGAGACGCCGTGGGCGATGACGCCGGCCCGCGCCAGGATCAGAGCTTCCGCCGTCGCCTCGTCCTCGGCCAGCACGATCGCCTTGTCGAGCGCCGCCACCAGCTTCGACGCCTCCGGCAACGCCGCCTCGCGCTCGCCGACCAGCGCCAGCGAGAATGCCTGCAGGGCCGCGATCTCCGGCTTGCTGTTCAGGGGCGGGCAGAGCGCCAGCTGCCGCTCCACCGCGGCGAGCGCATCCTCGACCAGCGCCCTCACCTCGGCGGTCGCCGGCGCCTCCGGCAGCTTCTCCAGCAGGCGGAAGAACTGGCCGCGCTTCGATTCCAGCCGGTAGCGCAGCGTGTCCCACCAGCCGATATCGGTGCGTCCATCGGTGTCGCAGCCGACCCAGGAGGCGAGCAGCAGGGCGCGCGGCCTGAGCTCGCGCCAGCGCTGCGGCCAGCGCGCCCTCGCCTCGGCCAGGAAGGCGGCATTCAGCCGATCGATCGCATCGCGGGCGTTGCGCACCGAAAAGCGCGCCTGCTCGAACTCGTCCTGCAGGGTGATCGCCGCATCCGGCCGGAAGGACAGGTCAGCGGCCCTCAGCGCCGTCGCCTCGCCCTCGTTCGAGGCGAGCTCGGCCAGCGCATGCGCCACCGCCCGGCTCATGCCGAAGGTCGGGTGCGCGGTGAAGACGGCGGCGAAGCGTACCCGCGCCAGCGCCGCCGCATAGGCCTCGAAGGGCTGCGCCGAAGCGCTCGCCTCGTCCGCGACACGCCGGGCCAGCGCGGCATAGGCTTCGCTCTCGTCGCGCTCCAGCCCGACATAGGCGGCGACGCGCGCTGCCCGGTCGGCGAGGGCGGCGCGTCCGAGCTGGCGGATCAGCGCGGCGGTATCGGCAAGCGTCACCTCGCCGCGATCCATCTTGCGGGTCAGCCAGAGCGTGACGCGCAGCACCGGATTGCCGAACGGGTCCTCGCGCGCATCCGAGCGCGCCTGCACGATCGCCGCCGACAATTCGCCCGCCAGCGCCGATGGCGACAATTCCTCCGCACCCGCCACGCCGCTCTCCGCTTTTCAATCATGTGATGAGCGGGAGCAGGTGAGCAGGATTTGGATTTTGCTGCAACTGCGAAATGAAATGCGGCTCAGCAGCGCGATGGCGGACGTGACGCCTGCGTCGCGATCCGCAGCCCGCCCTTACAATCACCGCTTCCATAGCCATATCGGCATGGACCCGGAGGAATTCATGGATACGACCGTGCGGCGTGATCTCTCCGGCAACTGGGGCGTCTCCGACCTGCTCGAACGCTCGATCTGCTCGATCATTCGCGACCCGCATGGCAGTTGCTGGATCGTTCTAGGGCAGGATCAGGTCGCGCGCCTGAGCGATATCCGGAAGGGGCCGTTCCTGTCGGTGGATGCTGCCATGACGGCCATCGAGAAGAATCTCAACGGACCATGCCGTCATCGTACGGCAACTGTTCCGACAAACTATTTCCCGTAGAATTTCGGCGGGAACCAAAAATAAAAGCGCCGCTGGCCAACTTGTTTTGGCCGCATTGTTTCTATAGACGGAATGTAGAGGCGACGATTGACCGACTGGCTCCTCTGATTGGACCCTGCGGCGCGCCTTACTCCTATCGTCGAAAACCGATTGCTGCCCTCGGCAGCACCATCGCTGCACGCACAGCGTGCCCGGCGATTTCACACACAAGACCGCCCGGCCCCGGCCGAGCGGCAAACGGATATCAATGCTAGTATCAACCGAACTGAAGTCACCCGAGACCAGGTACGTCGCCGACGCGATCGCCACCACGCTTACGCCGAAATCCGCCCCCGATTGGAAGCCGGAGCCCTGCGGCCTAAGCCGCGAGGAGCTGCGGCGCATCGTCAGGAAGATGCTGGGATGAGGAGGCCGGTCATGCCCACGCGCCAACCCGGATCCACCGCCTTCGACGATCATGTCCCCCGGACCAACCCCACGCAGCCAAGGCGGGGCTCATCCGCGCGGGCCAGTTACGAGCGCTACCTCGCTCTGGCCAAGGCCAAGGCCCTCGCCGGCGACCGGATCGAGGCCGAGCGCTACTATCAGCATGCCGAGCATTATCTGCGCCTGATCACCGGCTCGGCAGCCTGAAAAGCCGGGGCTCGCGCCGTGTCGGGCGATGCCGCGCTGCCCCCGCCACAATCTCTCCATCAGATCGCGCTTTGACGTGGTCATGCGAATGCGACGGATCGCGACGACTGGCGCTGCCATGGCGCTCATCACCATGGCGGGGCCGGCGGTTGCCGGCCCCAAGGCTGAGATCGTCGACTTCGGCGTGGTCGCCGGGCGCCTCGTCGACAGCCAGCCGGAAGCCGGTCAACGCGCTCTGGAATCGGTCCGCGCCATACAGAAGCTGCGCTATATCGAGCGCAGCGACCGGATCGAGGCTCGGCTCTGCCGGAATTTCGGAATCACGGTGAGGCTGGTTCCCACGCCGCCGTTCCGCATGCCGGACCGTGTCGAGGTGCGGGTTCTGCACCCGGACCTGACGCGCCCCGACGGCAGGCAGAGCGCCGAGACGCGCTTTCCCAGCTATGTGGTCGATGGTCTCAGCCATGCCGGCTTCACCTTCGAACATGACTGGGAAATGGCGCCCGGCCCGTGGACGATGATCGTCTCGTTGCGTGGAGACGAGATCGCCCGCAAGGATTTCACCGTCACGTTGCCGCCCCCCGGCGCGCCCAAGTCCGATTGCGGCATAGGCTGACCTTGCAAGGCCGGCGCCGCCGCGCGTGTTTGCCTGGGGTTCCAAGCCTTTTCCGTCATGGTCGGGCTTGTCCCGACCATCCACGTCTTCCTTCCTGCAATGCGATGTTCAAGACGTCATGCCCGCCACAAAGGCGAGCCTGACCGCCGGGCGAAGCGGGGATAACGCCCCAATCAATCCCCGCCCCCGAAACCCGGCTTATGCTTCCTCCCGTCCCGCCCGAACCGAGGGGGCTTCGCGAGGCATCATGAGGCCGGGCGGGAGAGCGGTGTTTCGTGGCGACAGGGCCTTGCGAGCCCGAAGGAGCCCGGTTCGGCACAAGTGCGACCCACTTCTGCGATCCGAGCCGACTCCTTCCACCACGGAGGGGTTTTCGTCGATGGGAGAGGCCCTCCCAGTCCTGCCGGACGTAACCAGACGGCGAGAACACCTGAAGAGAACCGCGGCGCGGGGTTGGGCAGTGGCCAGTGGCGCTGCCTCGACATTTCGACATCGACATTCGGCACGCAGCCGTCGACTGCGACGCCGCCTTGACCCCGCGCCCTCCCTCGGATGGCGTTCTCCTGCAAAACCTCGCGGCGGAAGCCGGCGGGGCATCACGCATGGTCGATCGTTTCGTGGCCTTCACTATTTCAGCGCGGGTCGTCCCGGGCGGAGCGCAGCGCAGACCCGGGACCCATTCCGGAACAGTCCCGATAGAGGTTCAGGCATGGATCCCGGATCGGCGCGGCTTCGCCGCTTGTCCGGGATGACTCGCGGTTTCGTCAAACATGGTACCCACTGACTGCCCCACCCCGCCCGCGAGCCCCGATGCGACGAACCCAGACCCGCCTGCCCGCGCCTTATCTCAGGCGCATCTGGCTCGACCGCGAGGCGGTGCCGGACGCCGACGCCTATCCCTGGTGCCTGCCCTTCCTGCGCGAGGACTTCGAGCTGTCCTTCGACAGGCCGATCACCATCATCGTCGGCGAGAACGGCACCGGGAAATCGACGCTGCTCGAAGGCATCGCCGTGCTCGCCGGCTATGACGAGGCCGGCGGCGGCAAGGGCTATCGCCCGGTCGATCACTCGCTGGCGCGCGAAGCCATGGGCGGCCGGCTCTCCAGCGCGCTCAAGGCGAGCTGGCTGCCAAAGGTCACCGATGGCTGGTTCTTCCGGGCCGAGAGCTTCTTCTCGGTGGCGCGCTATCTCGACGCCGTCGGCGGCGAGGACGGCCCCGATTTCCTCTCTCATTCGCATGGCGAGGGCTTTTTGCGCTTCTTCGAGGAGCGCTGCCAGCGCCGCGGCATCTTCATCTTCGATGAGCCGGAATCGGCGCTGTCGCCGGCCCGCCAGATCGAGTTCCTCAAGCTGCTGCGCCGCATGGACCGGCTCGGCCAGTGCCAGGTGATCATGGCGACCCACGCCCCGATCCTGATGGCCTATCCCGGCGCCCGCCTGCTCGGCCTGACCAAATACGGGCTCGATCCGGTGACGATCGAGCAGACCCAGCATTTCCGCCTGATCCGCGAGTTCTGCCTGGACCCGGCGACGTTTGTGGAGACGATGATGGAGGAGTGAAGCTCTCAGGCAGCTGAAATTGATGGCTAGGCTTCACTTCGTTGTCTGCCAGCCAAAGCGGTCCTACCGCGACCGATGGAACAATCGCCAGCGTTCGGTCGCGCAACTCACAGCCTAGTCAGCGCCTTCCAGAGTTGGAGTACTGTCTGTAACGAAAAAAGCCTTCATGGCCCGACATTTCAATTAGCCTATGCGGCATATTCTAAAGTCAGGCTCCATTGTCTCAGCAACTTCGATTAGAGTATGATCCCGACATAAATTGGAAATGTAGAGTCGGAACCGCGCTCAGGGCGATGAGAGACAATGGCTATTAAAATAACAGATACGCAAAAAAAGAAAATAATAGGTCAACTGCGACAGATTCTGCCGAAGGCACAACTTCGAAAGAATTACTTGCTACTAAATAATTTTAAAAATGAACTTAACGCACTGGATTCATCCATCAATATAGATGGAGAATACATGAGACAATTTAACATATTTGTTGGAGATAAACCTATAAGTAAATTTTGCTTCCAATGGCTAAAAAAAGAACTTTGGGCTCGAAAATATATTGAGACAGCAAAAACTAAATACCTAAGTGAACTCGATGACATCCCAAGTTTTGAACAAATTTCGCAAGAAATATTTGATGAACTATCAGGAATTCCTTATAGCTACACCCTTATTTATCCCTTACCCGAGCGCATGAGTACGATTGTGTTGCCTAGTGAAGATATTGTTACTCTAGGCGATCATATAGCCATTAGACGATGGTCGAAGGAAGACGCGAAAAACTTGAAGGAGGTCTCGCTTTACGAGACAGAGGTTCCCGCAAAAACCCGGGAGATTCGCGCGGTTAGATCGATAGAAGGCAAAGATCCAGAAGTGGTATTGGAAATCAAAACGAGAGGCTATTTTGATTTTGCAAACGAGTTTAATTGCGCACACGACCTAATCGGAATTATACGATCAATTGTTGGATTATATATTACTACAGGTCTCATAGATATTTCACAAGATGAAAATAAACTTGGGTCAAGCGTTATATACAAGTACAGATCCGAAGCTGACCACATCAATTTTGATGGAATACTTATTGTTACGGGCGGCCTTTACGCCACATTGGCTGACTGCGTCCCTACAAAGACTAAAGAAACAGCACTTCCGGAACGCCAGAAAGCAACAGAATTAATAATAACTGCCTTGAATTCAAAGAAATCTGACAGGATCTTGTTAGCTTCTCGCTGGTTATTTGATAGCTTTATTGGCGACAATGATCTTCTTTCATTTGTACAAACGACAATTTGTATGGAAATTCTGCTCGGCGACCAAAAGTATGCCGACCACCTTTCTGTGGGAGATATATTAAGTAACAGATGCGCATACATGATTGGGCATAACGATGCTGATAGAGACACAATTTTAAAAGAATTTAGAAAGATATACTCAGTGAGATCAGAGATTGTTCATCGAGGGAAAGCTCGCCTCAACAGCGAGGATATCGAACAATTTCTGAAGCTTCGCGAGTATGTCAAGCGCGTTATCATCAAGGAAATCACTCTACTGTCTGAGTCAGCGTGATTGACGCTAGCGATCTAGCACTGGGCGGATAGCCGTTCAGTTCGACCGAGGAAATGGATGCGCTGGCGATCAATGACTAAGGCCGGCACATCTTTGCACTTGCGAGCGTCAGCTATCGACCTTTATCCGCCGCTACACGGCGTGCCCCAGCAGGCGAGACGCCCCCTCGCGGCAATGCTAAGCCTACCGGGTCCAGTCCCGCTCCCCGAGTCCCCGCCTTGCCTCACTCCCTTTCTCCCGCCCATCTCCAGGCCGCCATCGACTTCGCGCAGGCTAACGACTCCCCCTGGCCGCGCAGCATGTTCTATCCGGACGGCGCCTATGTCGGGAATCGTGAATGGGACGAGACCGGTCCGTGGACCGAGATCGTCGGGCCGGTCGAGCCGCGCGGCGGGCCGGCCGGCGTCGTGCTGCACCGCGGCAAGGTCGTCGCCGAATGGGGCGATGTCGAGCGCGCCGACATGACCTTCTCGATCGCCAAGAGCTATCTTTCGGTGCTGGCGGGCCTCGCCGTCGCCGATGGGCTGATCGCCGATATCGACGAGCCGGTCGGCAAAAGCGTCGACGGCCAGCATTTCTCCAGCCCGCACAACGCGAAGATCACCTGGCGCCATCTGCTCAACATGAACAGCGAATGGCAGGGCGAGATCTTCGGCAAATCCGACCAGGTCGACCATTTCAGGCAGATCGGCATCGGCGCCGACAACAGCCGCAAGGGCCAGCGCCGCGAGCTCAGCGAGCCCGGCAGCCTCTACGAATACAACGACGTCCGGGTGAACGCGCTCGGCTATGCGCTGCTGCGCCGCTTCCGCAAGCCGCTTCCCGACGTGCTGCGCGAGCGCATCATGGACAAGGTCGGCGCCTCGCAAGGCTGGCGCTGGGAGGGCTACGAGACCTCGTGGGTCGAGATCGACGGGCAGCGCATGCAGTCGGTCCCCGGCGGCGGCCATTGGGGCGGCGGCCTCTTCATCAGCGCCCGCGACCATGCCCGCTTCGGCCAGCTGATCGCGCAGAACGGCGTCTGGGAGGGGCAGGAACTGATCCCGTCTTCCTGGCTGGCGCAGTCGGTCGTGCCCTCGCCGACCCTGCCGAATTACGGCTTCCTCTGGTGGCTGAACCGCGGCCCGGCGGCCAATCCCAAGCTGCCGGCGAGCGCCTTCAGCGCGCAAGGAGCGGGCAACAACCTGATCTGGATCGACCCGGAGCACGAGCTCGTCGCCGTGCTGCGCTGGATCGACAAGGCCGCGATCGACGGGTTTCTGGAGCGGCTGGTCGCGGCGGTGGAG